>CAZEXI010000004.1:0-66577 GCA_964516805.1 uncultured Thermoplasmata archaeon | reverse complement strand
GGGTAAACCCCTTTAAATATAATTTTCACTTTTCTATCTCATAATATTTTTTATACCAATCTACGAACTTTTCGATACCTTTCTCGATACCGGTCTCAGGTCGGTAATCCAGTTTTTCCTGACTTTTAGATATATCTGCATAGGTGATCTTCATGTCTCCTGGCTGCATTGGCATCATGTTCTTTTGAGCGTCCATGCCTAGTTTTTCTTCCAGTATCTGTATAAAATCCAAGAGTTTGACTGGTGTGTTGTTACCAAGATTGAATATCTCATAATCGAAAGGATTATTTAAACAAGATATAACTCCATCCACGATATCATCAATATAAGTGAAGTCTCTTTTCATATCCCCGTAATTGTAAACATCTATCTCCTCGCCATCAACTATCCTGTCTGTGAATTTGAAAAGCGCCATGTCAGGTCTTCCCCAGGGACCATATACCGTAAAGAATCTAAGACCTGTTGTGGGTAGGTCGTAAAGATGACTGTAAGAGTGAGCCATGGCTTCGTTCGCAACTTTTGTGGCTGCGTAATATGATATAGGAGTCATAACATCATCTCCTACCTGGTATGGTATGTTCTCGTTTCCTCCATACACAGAAGATGAAGAAGCATAAACCAGGTTATCAACGTCGTTATGTCTTGCTATCTCGAGTATATTGGTAAAACCCTCTAGATTAGATTTTTGATAAGCATGGGGGTCTTCTATAGAATGTCTAACACCTGCTTGAGCAGCTAGATGACATATTCTTTCGATATCGTTCTCTTCGAATATTTTTTCTATCTTCTCATACTCGCAGAGATCATTGTGGTAAAAAGTATAATCATTATAATCTTTTAATATAGAATTTCTATCCTTTTTGAGCTTTTGAGAATAGTAATCATTTAGATTATCGATGCCGATCACTTTTTCTCCATCTTTCAAAAGTTGCTCTGCCACGTGGAATCCTATGAAACCTGCAGACCCAGTTACAAATGTTGTCATGTATACCAGAACCTAAAAGGACTTTATTAATATTACCTTCATCGATTTGTATTAGAATTCATGGCCGCATTTACCACACTCAGCTAGTCCCCACATTGCCTCAACAGCTTCTTCTGGGGTTTGGTAAACTGGGATACCCTCATCTTCTATCTTTGCTGTGATTTTGTGTGTGTACTCTCCCCCTGGTGCCACACAGATTATTGGTTTGTCGTATTTTTTCATATCTGATATCTTCTCAACTATATCCTCATCCAGTGCAGGAGATTGGAATAGACAAATTACTATCAATCCATTCGTACTATCGTCTTCTAAGACTATCTCCATAGCTTCTTTGTATCTATCAGAGGGTGCATCACCGATAATATCGACAGGGTTCTGAGTGGTAGCATGCTCTGGTAGCTTGCCTTCACTCACTGATTCTTTGAATTTATTCCTTGTATTTTTAGTGAAACATGTAACGTTCAAACCGATATCAACCAGTGCATCAGTAGTCATAACTCCTGCCCCTCCACCGTTGGTTACAATAGATATATTATCTCCTTGAGATGGTGGTTGACATGAGATTGCTTTAACAAGATTGAACAGTTCTCGTAAGCTGTATACTCGTATCACTCCAGATTGTTTGAACGCACCTTTATAGACGCCATCTTTGCCTGCTAGAGAAGCAGTATGAGATGATGCTGCTGATGATCCTTCACTGGTCCTACCAGATTTCAATGCAATGATAGGTTTGTCACATTTTTCAGCAGCCTTCATAAATTTTCGTCCATCTTTCACCCCTTCTATGTAATAAGTGATAACTTCTGTTTCTTCGTCTTCATTCAAGTATTCTATAAGATCAGCTTCATCTATATCTGCCCTGTTCCCATAGCTAACGAATTTACTGACACCTATATCTACCTCAGAGAACCAGTCTAAAATAGCAGCACCGAATGCACCACTTTGAGAAAGGAATGCTACACGACCTTTTTTAGGTCTTGCCTGTCTTTCTGGTGGGTTGAAAATAGTGTCTAAACCGATCTCTGGATTGTAGACACCTAAACAATTTGGACCTATTATATTGATCTCGTACTCATCAGAATATTCTTTGACCTCGTTTTCCAGGTCTTCTCTTCCAGCTTCTCTAAAACCTGCACTTATAACCACCATATTATTGATATCGTTCTCCCCACATTCTTTTACCAGGTCAGGTACGTATTTAGCTGGTATAGCAACAACTGCCATATCAACATTAGAATCTATATCTGAGACTGATCTGTATGCTTTATATCCTAAAACTTCATCATCCTTCAAGTTAACTGGATATATGTTTCCTCCAAATTCTCTATCAAGTGATTTCATTATTGCATTTCCAACTTTACCTTCTTTATCTGATGCACCAATAACAGCAACGCTCTCCGGGTAAAACATAGGGTCTAGTTCCATCGTATCAATTCGCCATTTACTATTGATGATATATACTTTTTTTGCACGATGATAATTTCTAAATTAAATTATAAATAAACATTATTACTGAGTCGAAAATAGCTTATATTCCCCGGTTATAAAGTAAAATCGATGGATGAAAAAACAGTCATAATAGGTATAGATGGTGTACCATTTCATTTGATAAAAGATCTAGCTGAAAGTGGAGACATGCCTAATTTTGCATCACTGATCGATGAAGGACATTTTTCCAGGATGCGCTCAGCCATCCCTGAGGTTTCCAATGTGAATTGGTCCAGCATGGTGACTGGTAAGAATCCAGGTGAACATGGGATATTTGGTTTTACCGAACTTATTCAGGGCACTTATACTGTATCCTTCCCGGACAGGAGAGCATTAAAAGCTGAACCGTTCTGGAAAGATGATAGAAGACATATAATTTTGAACGTTCCTGCTATGTATCCAGCGGATGATATCGATGGAGTTATGGTTTCAGGATTTGTTTCACCAGAGTTAGAAAGAGCTATCACACCTGAATCAGCTTTAAAGTATCTTAGGGATATTGATTACAGCGTCGATGTTGATTCTGAAAAGGCTCATAAATCTATGAGATTATTCTTGGATAATCTTTTTGAAACGTTAGAAAAGAGGAAGAAAGCCTACGAGCATTTCTGGGAAGATAAATGGGATGTGTTCATGCTGGTATTCACTGGAAGCGACAGGCTTGAGCACTTTTTATGGCCAGCTTACGAAGACGGATCACATGAATATCATGAGAAGTTTATCGATTATTTCAGAGAAGTAGATAAGATAATCGGAGATATCGTAGAGAAAATGGGTGAGGACGATAGACTCATCGCTTTATCAGATCATGGTATGGAACAGATAACAGAAAATGTCAATGTAAATGCACATCTTGAAAAACACGGATTTTTAAAACTTGGAGATAAACCAGATGAAAGATACAAAAACCTAGCGGAAGGAACAAAGGCATTTGCTTTGGACCCGGGTAGGATCTACATAAACAGAGAGGGAAGATATCCCCGCGGTGAAGTAAATGATGGTGAAGGATTGATAGATGAGATAATCGAAATTTTTGAAAACTTAGAGTACAACGGTAAAAAAGTAATAAAGAATATCAGAAAGAGAGAAGATATATACGAAGGAAAGTACATGGATAGAGCGCCAGATATTGTTCTGACCCCAAGTGAAGGCTTCAATCTAAAGGGCGGAGTCAAGTATGATGATATCTTTGAACAGAATATTTTCGAAGGAAAGCATACCGACCATAATGCGTTCCTTTTCTGTAACAATCACGAGTTACCGGAGGATCCTGTTATAGAAGATGTTCGTAAATTGATAGATGAATGAGATACTCTATCAGATACACACAATATCTTTTCGAAACTATAACGTGAGATGTAACCATATATAAAACAAAGACATTAAATTAATTTACTGATCCCCTAATTATTTATCAAACTTAATAGATCATTCATAAATGGTCGAATGTTACTATATTTAGATATAAAATAATGGAATTATATGAAGATATATAAAAATTATAATTAATAGTATCTAATAAAAAATAATGATTTAGAATTTTTTACATAGAACCATTGATTTCAATTGTAATAAAATCCTAGTAAAATATAAATACTCTGCTAGGTTTGTCAATACGGGACGCGCAATGAACGAAGCAGATCTGTCTCTAGTGGATACAATCATGGATGCTATCAATCAACAGTCAAATTCGCGATCACTTTTATTCAATACCTCTTTTACCCAGATTGCTAAATCCAATCTCCTTATATTGAAGGGGTTATTAGATTATGAAAATAAAAAAGGGTATTTTGTTGTTTTAGATAGACCACATCAATATATGGCTTATCTTCTACATATGCATGATATAAGTCAGGAAAATATTTGGTATATAGATACTGTAACCCATATGTCTGGTACTGAAAAGGTAGAAAGTGATAACGTAGATTTCGTAAAAGGGCCGTTCCATATTGAGCATCTTTTTGATGCTTTCGAGCCTGATAACGAAGGAGGTTCTCATTTTGCATCTCCTGACGAGATAGATTTTGTACTGATAGATAATATATCATCTATGTTGAATTATAACAGCATAGAAAAAGTTGAAGAATTTATAGAATCATTCCATAAATTGATTCAGTCGAGAGATAATCTTATGGGATGTGTAACAATAGATAAAGAATCACATGCTGAATTATATGATATGATTAGTAAGCATTTCGACAATGTGATAGATATAGAAGAATTGAAGAATAAGAGGTAACGATCATGAAAGGAACATCATCTTTTAGGAGAATATCTACGGGAATAAAAGGTCTAGATGAAATGGTGTCTGGAGGTTTTCCATTTCCATCAGTGGTGTTAGTCGCTGGAGGGGCAGGTACAGGTAAAACAACGTTTGCAATGGAATTTTTGACAGATGGGGCTAGAAAAGGAGAACAAGGCTTATTCTTTACAACACTAAGTGAACCTACACAGTGGATGCTGAGATATGCCAGCCAGTTTGATTTTATCGATAAGGATTACTTTGGAAATGAGATCAAATACCAGGATATAGGACTGATGCTGCAGAAAGAAGGTTACGAAGAACTTCTAGATTTCATAGATGACAAGATAGCAGAGGTCATGCCTCAGAGGATCGTTATAGATCCTATAACTGTTGTAGGCACATTTTTCGAAGAGGACTACAGAACATTCTTGTTCGAGCTTACCAATCTGCTTAAAAATTGGCAAGCTGTATCTGTGTTGACTGGTGAAGTGAATCCAGGTGAACAGTATCCAGCAGAGATCACGTACGCGGTCGATTCAGTTGTTTTACTCTCTATGTTAGAGGAAGAAGGATCTAGAAGAAAGTACCTAGAAGTACTAAAGATGAGAGGTACGGACCATACTACTGGAAGGCAGCCTATCAGCATAACACAGGACGATGGCATAGTTGTGCTGAAATCCAGATTCTAAAAACCTTTATTTTTTACAACATATTTATATACTTTTTTTAATGCTAAGATAATTTAGCGAATATTTGTATAACAAGACATTAACTTTGATATCTCATGCAGTTTAGAAAGCTTAATCTAATCATTTTATCATATTCTAGGTGATGAAATATATGATTTTTATATGAGTGAAGCGTCTCCTAGAAAGCTAAATCTTATAGATAATATGAGATACAAAATTAATTTTATTACTTGAAATAATATTTAGAAATTTTATCACCCATAATTTTTTTATATCTATAGATGATACAACGGATGGGTGTCAAGTTGTCCAGAAAGACGATAGCGTTGATTTCAGTACTACTCATTTTGATGTTTTCATGGACCCTTGGAAATTTAGTCAACGTTTATCATGATATCCCTGGAAATGAAGGTCATCCATATGAAAGAGAAACTGAAAATCCTACCGGCGCCGATATAGGCACTGATATCAAATTAAATAAATATGTTGTATTTGGCGTTGTTTTGATCATAATAGGTGCATGGTTATATTTTTCTACATGGGACCAAAAAATCAAATTAGGTCTATTCACTTTAATCGCGATCGGTGGACACGGGTTAATTTTTATTCTCAATAAATATGTATCCTTTTCATCAGTGGGGTCGGTTTTTGATATGAACTTTAATTTAGACTTCCCAGATTTTGGTAGACCAGATATTTGGAGTATGAGCAATATTTCAAGAGAATTAGGATTAATTATTATGTTTTCTTTTGTAGGGATTGTAATAGGGGTGATCGTATATGAGAGATATGGCTCAGAAGGAGAAGAAAGAGATCTAACCAGGGAGGAGATCATCGAAAAAGATTTAACAACCAATATTGAGAAAGCTATAAAGAATCTTAAAAAAGGAAAAGATCCTCGTAACACAATCTTAAGGTGTTATTGGAAGACCTGTTATTTATTAGAAGATAGAGGTGTTAAGCAGAATAAAATCTTAACTCCGAGAGAATTTAAAGATCTAGTCCTATCAAACATAAGGATTGAGAAGAAACCTTTGGATGAGCTTACAGATCTTTTTGAAGAGGCTAGATACAGCTCTCATGAAATAACAGAGATCAAAAGAGAGAAAGCTATAAAGGATCTTAAATATATAAAATCTAATATTGGTGGTGACAATGGCTCAAGTTCGTAGATCAGAAATACTAAGGTCAATAGCGGAAGAAGCGGACTCAAATATGCTGATCAATCTTGCTATCGTTTTGTTTGGAGGTTTTTTTGCAGTATTGATGTTTATACTGAAAGGTGTGGAAGGCTCGATAAGTATTTTGATGCTAATCCTGGCATCTGCTGCAATCTATAAGTTTATGGGTAAACATACATTAGATATCGAGGGATGGGATACTGAAGAGAATCTAGACAGATATAATAGATTCCAACTTCAGAACGATTCTAGGATAATAAAAAATGCAATAGAAGGGTCTGAAGTTTATAGAGATCTGCTTGAAAAAAGGTTGGTTGAAGAAATATTTTATCGCTTGGAAAATATTCATGACATATCAAAAAGGAGGATATACAGCTATCTAAAGAACGACCATGATAAACTAAAACAACTGCTTGAAGACGAGTATCTGTCTGAATTTATTATTGAAACTAAGTACAGAGAAGAGATATCTAATGATCATTTTCTTGAAGAAAGCTCAACGAACAGAGAAAAGGTGACAAGTTCGGAATACAGAAGAAGACTGTACAAGATCATGGAAAAAATAAAAAAATTATCCTGATTGGTGAGAAAATAATGTTTACTTCTAAGATAAAATATTTGTTCGTTGCAGGTATCTTTTCTCTCTTCATCGCTGTAGTTTTTAGAAATTGGGTAATGTCAGTTATTTCTATATCATCATTTTCTATCATCGGCATAAGTCTGTATGGACTTCCACCTAAAGAAATAGATATCGAGATAGAAAGAGAAAGAGAAGATATAGATGTTTACGAAGGCGATGATATCTGGATTGAAGTTAAAATTAAAAATTTTGGAAAAAAAATACGGTTTTTGGAAGTGATAGATGAAATACCAGAGAACGTAAAGATGTTGAAGGGAACAAATCACGAAATAATCGATTTAGAACACAAAGAAGTTAAAACGGTAAAATACAAGGTTCAGTTACCTCAATCTGGAGCCTATAAAATAGGCCCTATGAAAGTCAGGTATAGGGACGGACACAACTTTTTCACAAAGGAGTGGGTTGAAGAATCAACCACAGAGCTGATGGTTTTACCTCAGATGGAAGAGATAAGTCGATCAAAGATTCGTCCACAGCATACGAGAAGTAGACTTGGAAACATACAGTCCAAAAGGATAGGCGTGGGTTCAGAATTCTATTCATTAAGAGAATATGCCCCTGGAGATACTATACGGAAGATAAACTGGAAAGCTACAGCCAGGAGTAATCATCCTATAACTAATGAGTTTGAAGGTGAAAGGAGCGGAGATGTAATAATAATTGTAGATGCATCTGCAGGTTCTAAAGTCGGAACTGAAGAAGAAAATACTGTAAAATCTTCAGTAAGAGCTGCAGCCACATTAGCTTCTGATATTCTTTCAGATAGGAATAGAGTCGGTCTAATAGTCATCGGAGAGATGTTGGATTGGATATTTCCAGGACAGGGGAGAGAGCAATTCTATAAGATAATGGACTCTTTAAGCAATATAAGATCAGGTGGTCAATGGGGTTTAAAGGATATACGATGGATTATGGAAAGGTTCTTTCCTAAAAAATCACTTGTGCTTTTTATTTCACCGTTGACTGATCCAGAGGTAACCAATACTTTAACTGATATGAGCAGGAAGCAGTATGATCTCATAGTTATATCTCCTTCACCTATCGGGATGGAAAAGAAATTGTGTGATATTGAAGATCCGTTAGCAGAGAAAATAAATCTACTGGAAAGAAGAAGCAGGATAGGAGCCTTAAGGAATCACGGTATAGTTTTAGACTGGGATCCGGATCAACCTTTGGAGTTGTGTTTAGAGGAGGTGAGACGATTTCGGATGAGATCCTAAATACTAAAAAACTAAAATTCTCGAGCTATTCATCGATAATTATATTTATATCGTATACCTCATTCTTCTCGCTTTATACAAGCTGGTGGTCATTAATATTATTGCCTACGGTGATATCATTAATTGGAGTTCTTAAAAGGGATAAAGGATTCTTAACTTTTGGAATAGTTTTGGTAGAATTGCATTTCTTATTTTTACATATAACAGATCCTCTTAATTTTCTGTATTTGTTCATAATTTCGGGCTCGTTCTTCTTGGCATATCTAACAATATCTTTGTCTAACAATGTGATCAATATCTTAAATATATATGATCAAAAAAGTAAAACTTTAGAGAATCCTTACATCAAACAGTTCAAGAGCAGTTCACTCAAGTATATAGTTTTTACATCTTTATCAGCGTTCTTTGTTTCGATCATGGGATCATTTTTCAGCATATACGGTTATATGAGTATTTCTAATAATTCGATGATGATGGTGGTCTCTTCCTTTGTATTTACTTTGATAATACTAATGATGATATATTTATTGATAATACATATCCCTAAAAAGAAAAGTGGTTTTTCGATGGAAGAATAAATATAATAATAGATATAGTTGATATATAGGCCAGTATTAGTAAAATTTATATAGAACCTCTAAATAGTCAAAAACAGATGATACTATGATGTCGGGTAATCAACCCATATTTGTATTAAAAGAAGGAACTGAAAGAGAAAGAGGACAAGACGCACAGAAAAACAATATAAACGCAGCAAAAGCAATAGCAGACGCAGTGAGAACGACATTAGGTCCAAAAGGAATGGACAAGATGCTCGTAGACAGTCTCGGGGACGTTGTTATAACAAACGACGGAGTATCCATTCTTAACGAAATCGATATCGAACATCCAGCAGCCAAAATGTTAGTAGAAGTGGCTGAAACTCAAGAAGAAGAATGCGGGGATGGAACAACATCTGCTGTGATTTTAGCAGGTGAGCTCTTAAAAGAAGCTGAAGACATGTTGGATCAACTTCATCCATCAACAATAGCTAATGGTTACAGATTAGCTTCAGAAAAGACTTCTGAAATTTTAGAAGATATGAAAGAAGAGATAGATATCGATGATGATGATAAATTGGAAAGCATCGCACAAACTGCGATGACAGGAAAGTCAATAGAGGCTGACAAAGAGGACTTAGCAGACATATCAGTAAAGGCAGTGAAACACATAGTAGAAGAAACAGAAGAAGGTTACTTCTCTAATGTTGACAATATAAAAGTAGAGAAGAAAGCAGGAGCTTCAGTAGATAAAACTGAGATGGTCAACGGAATAATACTCGATAAAGAGAGACTTACTGAAAGCATGCCAAAAGATCAAAAAGATGCAAAGATAGCACTTCTCAATTCTGCTCTAGAAGTCAAAGAAACAGAGATAGACGCTTCAATAGAAATTACAAATCCAGATCAGCTACAACAGTTCATCGATGAAGAAGAAGAAGGAATTAAAGAGATGGCACAGAAGATAAAAGATGTCGGTGCTAACGTATTACTATGCCAGAAAGGTGTAGATGACTTAGCTCAACACTACTTAGCCAAGAACGGAATAATGGCTATCAGAAGAGTCAAGAAATCCGATATGAAGAAACTGTCAAAAGCAACTGGTGGAAACGTAGTTAACAACCTAAACGATCTTGAAGAAGCAGACCTCGGTGAAGCAGGAAGAGTTCATGAAAGAACTGTTGCAGGAGACAAGATGACTTTTGTTGAAGGAATCGAAGATGGAAAATCAGTATCACTCCTACTAAGAGGAGGAACAGAACACGTTGTAGACGAACTCGAAAGAGCGATAGAAGACGCAATAAAGGTAATATCCGTAGCAATAGAAGATGGCGCAATACTACCAGGTGGAGGAGCAACAGAAGTAGAGCTCTCCAACAGATTAAAAGATCATGCTGGTAAGGTAAGCGGTAGAAAGCAGATAGCATTCGAAACATTCGCAGATTCCCTAGATGTAGTACCAAGAGTTATCACAGAGAATGCAGGACTTGACGGAATAGATGTACTGATGGAACTTAACACAAAACACGAAAAAGACGGCAACAAGAACTTTGGAATAGACGTCGATACCGGAGAAACACAGAACATGGTAAAAGACGGAATCATCGAGCCTTTCAGAGTTAAGAACCAAGCGATAAAATCAGCAACCGAAGCAGCTAATTTGATACTAAGAATAGACGACGTCATCGCCTCCAAAGGATCCGGCGACGAAGGTGGAGAACCACCAGCCGGAGGACCAGGCGGCGCTCCAGGCGGAATGCCCGGAGGAATGCCCGGTGGAATGGGCGGCATGATGTAAAAAACATTTAATTTACTACCTTTTTTTATTTTTAATAATACTAGAAGTAATTTTAAAGAGAAAAGTTATTTGATAGATTTCATTTCAAGAAAGATCAGAGTTCAATCTGATGTAAGGAATAAAAATTTTAAAATATTAAATTAAGCTTCTTTTTCCATCTGCTGTTGTGCTTCGATTACTTGGTCCCACGCATCCAGACTTTTCTTTGCTTCCTCTTCATCTAATTGTTCTATTGCGTAACCTGCGTGGACTATAACGTAGTCACCCACTTCAGCATCGACTAACGATATGTTAGCTTTTCTGGTGACTCCACCAAAATCTATCTTGGCATTGTCACCATCGATGGATTCGATCTTACCTGGTACTGCTAGGCACATACAATTTCCTACAAATACTTATAATATAAACGTTGTGGGTATTATCAATGAAAGTTTTCATAGATCGATGTAAAGATTATGAGGATTCAGAGCGTGTAATAAGGGATGCTTTTGAAAAGCTAGGTGGAATAGACAAATTTGTAAATGATGGGGAAAAGATACTAGTAAATCCAAATATGCTTCAAGGCTCTCCTCCAGAGAGAGTTATAGCTACACATCCCGATTTTATAATAGCAGTTGTTAAAATACTGGAAGAGAAAGACATCGATATAATCGTTGGAGACAGTCCTGGAGGGCCGATGTCGGAAAGAAGTTTAAAAAAAGCTTATGAGAAATCTGGATGGGATAAAATAGAAGAGGAAACAAGAGCAACACTCATGTATAATACTGATGAAGTAAAGACTAGCCATCCTTCAGGGAGAATAAAAAAATCATTTTCTACTATAGAAACATTTAGCGAGGTGGACGGGGTAATTAACCTTCCTAAATTGAAGACACATAATCTTACGGTATTTACAGGAGCTGTCAAAAATACATTTGGTATAGTTCATGGTCTTACAAAATCAGCTTATCATGGTACATTTAAAGGATTGACGGATTTTTCAGATATGTTGTTAGATGTATACTCGATGGTAAATCCACGTATTTCAATTATGGATGGAATATGGGCCATGGAGGGTTCTGGTCCTGCCTCTGGCCATCCGGTTGAAACAAATATGATCTTAGCTTCAGAAGATGGAATTGCACTGGATTATGCAGCTTGCAAGTCTGTAGGGATACCTGTCCAGAAAGTGGAAACTATAGGGAGGTCTGATTTCAACCCAGAAGAGATAGAATATGTAAAATTGATTCCAGATGATTTTAATTATAGTTTTGAATATCCGAAAGGAGGTTCTACACCATGGTGGGCCCCTGGTTCTTTAGCGAGCCTTTTAGCTAAACTTTATCTAGATAGACCTGAGTTAGATAAAGAAAGATGTATCAGATGTGCCAAATGCATGGACATCTGTCCAAAAGATGCTATAACTATGAAAGAATATGGTCCAAAGATAAGCTGGTGGAAATGTATAAGATGTTACTGCTGTTCTGAGATATGTCCGGAAGAGGCATTAGATGTGGAATGATCACTGAATCCCGGATTCAAGATCTTTTATTACCTCAACCGGATTATCGGATTTTACCAATCCAGATGCCAATAAAACACCCTTAGTACCCAATTCTAAAGCTTTCTTTACATCATTACCATCTTTAACACCAGCACCGCAGAGAACTTCTACTTTTGGGTTAACATCTTTGACTTTTTCAACGGCTTCACGGATCAATTCTGGCTTAGCAGATGACACTGAAATATCCCCGCCTATCAATTCAGGAGGCTCATAAGCAACGAAATCAGGACAGAACGCGGCAGCAGCTGCAGCAACTTTTGGATTGTTAGCACAAACAATTGTCATCAGGTCTTTTTCTTTACATATTTCTACTATTCTCTCTATTTCTGATATTTTAAGTCTCTTCTCTGAATGGTTTATCAGAGTTCCTACTGCTCCTGCTTCTTTCATCGTATCACATAAAACGTGACCAGTATTGCTTCCAGGTTCTATCCCATCTACGTGTTGTGCTAGTATAGGGATTTCAGTCTCATCAGCTACCATTCTTAGGTCTGCAGTTTGAGGGCATACTGACCAGCTTGCTTCTTTATTATCTTCTATTATGTTTGTAAGCTTTACAGACTTATCTCCTACCGATTGTGAATAAGTCTTGTAATTTACTATTATAATTGGAGTATTAACCATGATGATCAGTTAGAAGAAATAATCTAGAATAAATAAATCTTGTGGGATTTTCATTTGTTCAAGAATCTATAAACCATGAAAGCTGAAATGAATGCGATCCCATAGCTGATGAAGTATCTTGGTAGCATATCCAGGATAAATATAGGTAGTGCGATCACTCCGAACAGTGCTCCGACTATGATGAATAATATGAACATCTTTTTGTAGTTGAACTCTGGCGTACCTATATCGTCACCTTTATATCTGAAAAGATACGCCATAGTTACAAGTGCTGAAGTGAAGGGTAAGATAAGAGCCAAGGGAACTAGGTATAGTACCTGTGTATCAAAATAAAGTCCTACTCCTATAACGGCCATCTCTAAGATCGTAGGTATTATACACATCGAGACAGCTTTACTCATGGCGAACTGTTTTTTTGAGATCGGTAAAGTCTTTAGGAAATCTAAGGTCTTTCCTTCCACCTTCAATATAGCATCAGCTCCAGCGACAGTCATCACTCCAACTATGAACATAAAAGTGGTAGTTTCTGTTATCGATATAGCTCCGTCTTCGATGCCGATAAAGATCTGAGGTATTATTATGTAAAGAGGTAATAGGAATCCAGCGATCATCGATGTTTTTCTGCTAATTATCCTAAAATCTTTGTATATGAGCGAAGCGATCGGTTTCTTCACTGAAGTTTTATAGCTGGTTTCAACCTTTCCTTCAGTAACGACTTCAGGTTCAAGTATACCTGACCAAACCTTTTTGATGAAAAAGAAATAGAGTGGTACTACGATTATCAGATGGCCGATCAATAATAATGCACTATTCAATGGATCAAAAACAGAAGCTATAGAAAGTGGATAAACATAAGAATAGCTGGTTATTATTTGACTCTGCTGTGCTATATAATCCTGCAGGTATATCACAGCAAAGAACATACCCATTACCAAGAGAAGACCGATAGTTTTACCGATATTTTTAGCCCATCCAAATTTACCTTTATAGTTTTTGATTTTTAAACCAAATGTTGAGAAAATTCCAAGACCTATGGTATGACCTATCAATATTCCTACAAGTAGCCACATAAGAGCTAAAAATCCGTGAAGTGGACTTTTAACTATCAATACGATAGCACTCGGGATCACGATGATAAGTCCAGGTAACAGGTCTATTGATATAACACCACTGAGATATCTTCCACCAAGTTTAACCGGTTGAGATTTCAACGGTTCAAATATGCCTAACGATGTAAAATACGAAGCCTGAATAGTTGTTTGATAAATAGATAAGATTAGTGGGATCAAAGCTAGTGAGGATAGAACTCCGATCATCATGGATTCACTATCAGCCATATAGATACTTGAAGCGGTGAAAACGCCAAAGAACAAAAAACCGAATGATTGTCTTAGAATATTTTTTTTCATGTCCAATGATTTCTTCAACTGCTGCTCGAATTTTTTCTCGTCATTAGCTACCATCGGATTGCTTTTTACCATCTGGTAATGTAGTTCTCTATACAGTATCTTGATCACTTCGAACAAATAACCACCTATTCAGTTTCCTTAAGGGCACTTACCACGGTTGAAACCTCATCTTTGCTTTTTGTCAATTCTAAAAATACATCTTCTAAATTACCTTCATGTGATTTTTCTTTTAGTTCCTCTACAGTTCCTTCCGCGATTATTTTACCTCTGTTTATGACCCCCATCCTGTCGCAAACTATCTCAGCTAAAGGTAATACATGAGTAGAGAAAATGATGCTTTTACCGTCTTCTTTGAACTCAAATAAGATCTCTCTAAGTATCCTAGCTATCTTCGGATCGAGTCCGTTCATAGCTTCGTCCATTATCAGTATTGAAGGATTATGAAGAAGTGCAGTCGTGATCGAGACTTTCTGTTTATTTCCAAAGCTCAGTGAACCTATGAACTGGTGCATATACTCCTCAAGAGCGAAAGCATCGACAAAATAATTCACTCTCTTGTTCAATTTTTCGTCAGGTATATTTCTTATTCCTCCAACCATGTTGAACAGATCATTAGGTGTCAAACTTTCATATAGATTTGGACTTTCAGGGATATATCCAACCATCTCTTTCACTCTATTGGGATTTTCTGCTACATTTATACCGTTGATAAATGCCTGTCCTCCTGTTGGTTTCAATATACCTGTAAGTATCTTCATGGTCGTACTTTTTCCACTGCCATTGGGACCTAATAGTCCATAGATCTCGCTATCATCTACTTTGAAGTCCAAGTGATTTACAGCTGCTGTATTTCCGAAACTTTTGTAGAGCTTCTTCGTCTCGATCATTTAGCTTCACTTAGATGTAACTAATATTTTTGGTTAAATAAGCTTTTAGGCTGTTTATTTAAAAAACAAAGATATGTTTAAATATACATTCTAAAATCTAATGTCATATTTAATATGCGAGGGTTATGATGAAAAACTCTGTTGAGATAAATGATCTAGTAAAAAAATATGGAAATTTCGAAGCTGTAAAAGGCATCTCATTTTCAGTAAAAGAGGGTGAAATATTCGGTTTGATCGGACCAAATGGAGCTGGGAAAACAACAACACTCAGAATAATCTCGACTCTGCTTCAGATAACAGAAGGATCGATAGATGTTTTTGGTAATGATGTTGAAAAGCAGCCAGATAAAGTTAGAGAGATAATTAGTTATCTACCTGAAGATGCAGGTGCTTACAAGAATTTGTCGGGTAAAGAGTATCTAGAATTCATAGCAAAATTTTTCGATGGAAAAGACAGAACTAAGGCAAAAGTCGAGAAAGGCGTCAGTATAGCTGATTTAGGCGATAGGATCGATGACAAAGTAGATACATATAGTAAAGGCATGAAAAGAAGATTATTGATAGGGCGGGCTTTGATGATAGATCCTAAATTAGCTATTTTAGATGAACCCACTTCGGGATTAGATGTGGTGAATGCTAGAGAGGTCAGGCAGATAATCAAGAACTATGCTAAGGAAGGTACAACTGTTCTGTTATCTTCACATAATATGTTAGAAGTAGATTATATGTGTGATAGAATAGCACTGATAGACGAAGGTAGAATTGTAGAACATGGAACTCCAAAAAGGCTAAAGAAACGATACGAAGCAGAAAACATCGAAGAAGTATTTACGAAGGTGGTAAAATGAGTCTTATAAATATTATAAAGAAAGAGGTCAAAGAGTTATTGACCCCTTCTACCATAGTTCCTGTTGTTGTTATTGCTCTAGTTTTTGCTTCCATAGGTAACATGATGGGGAGTTTTGAAGAAGAGTTAGAAGAAAGACCAGTTATAGGTTTGATCAATAATGATTCGGGTAATTATTCTGATTTAGCTGTATCAGTTTTAGATCAAAATTCAAAGATCGTGTATAATGGTAGTGATATAGATACAGGAATAGGTTACGTAACTGATAAGGATGGCACTGCTGTGCTGGAGATACCGTCCAATTTCACTCACAGCATAGAACATAACTCAACCACAACAATCCGTATATTCTGGATAATGAAAGGCGCAGGGTTGATGGATTCTGTTTCCTCTGAAGTTGTAAACAACTTGATAACGAGTATAGATCAGCATATATCTCAATCATTGATAGAAAATAAAACTGGTGCTGAACCGGGTCAAATACTGCATCCTACAGTTAGAAATGAAACAACCATCTTCAAAGGGAAAAGGATGGATGATGTATCGCCTTCTACGATAAGTGGCCTGCTTTCAACACAATCGATAATGGTACCGATAGTGACTATGATGCTTATAATGATGGCAGGGGGCACTGTGATTTCATCGATGGGGATGGAAAAAGAAGATAAAACATTAGAAACATTGCTTACACTACCTATAAAGAGGAGTTCGATAGTAGCTGGCAAATTGATCGGAGCAGCGGTTATCGGTTTGATGATGGCCGTTGTTTACATGATAGGATTTGGGTACTACATGCAGTCCTTTCAAACTACGGAACTGGATCTGGCTAATTATGGTTTAAGTCTCGGTGTTTTTGATTATGTCCTTGTAGGCATATCACTCTTCGTAGCATTACTCGCTGGATTAGCTTTGAGTTTGATAATGGGAACATTTGCTAAGAATTACAAATCTGCACAAACTCTTCTATTTCCCATCACAGCACTTGCCATGGTACCGATGTTTGTGTTCATGTTCACTGATTTTAACAATCTACCCATGTTGATGAAGGGAGCGATGTTCGCGATTCCTTTCTCTCATCCGATCTTGGCCATGAGATCACTGATGTTCGGGGATTACATGCTGGTGATAGCTGGTATAATCTATGTGGCTCTATTTTCTTTGGTTATGATAGCTGTAGCTGTTTGGATATTCAAAAGCGATAGGTTGATAACTGGGAGGATAGGTAAAAAGAAAGGTATCATGGATAAATTATCTAGATGATTCGAAAGGTTTTAAATAAACAACTATATTTCGCTTGAGTATGAGCGAGTACGACCCCGTGGAGATCGAAGAAAAGTGGCAGCAGAGATGGCAGGAGAATGGTGTCTATAAAACCGAAGTAGATGAATCCAAAGAGCCGTTTTATCTGATATTCGCATATCCGGGAATCTCAGGTTTTCTTCATCTAGGTCATATGAGATGTTATAGTTATACAGATATAATTGCTAGATACAAGAAGATGGAAGGTTACAATGTACTATTCCCTGCAGGAACACATCCTACTGGAAATCAAGCTATAAGTTTAGCAAAACAAATAGAAGATGGAAATCAAGATAAGATCGACTACATGAAAAGGAACGGTGCTACTGAAGAAGAGATAGAGAGATTAAAGGATCCCATGGAGTTGGTCGATTACTTCAACGAAGTCTATAAAGAAAAATATTGGAAGAAATTTGGTATAAGTATAGATTTTGATTATTTCACATATACTATTAGAGATGATTACAAACAGTTCATAAAATGGCAGTTCAAGAAATTAAAGGAGAATGATTTACTCACTCAGAAACCATATTTCGGAACCGAATGTGTTGAATGTGGTCCTGTGGCTGTCGATCCCTCTGAAACTGATCTTCAAAAAGGTGGTAATGCTGAAAAGCATGAATACACGCTTCTCAAGTTCGAGTATGGAGATAGATACATAACAGCGGCAACACTGAGACCTGAAACTGTGTTTGGACAAACGAATCTATGGGTCGATCCTGAGGAAGAATACGTAATCGCTAAGATCGATGACGAAGAGTGGATACTGAGTGAAGAAGCTGCTGATAAATTGAGTTATCAAAAAGACGATATCGAAGTCGTTGATACGATCAGGGGAGAGGAGATGATAGGTGATTATGCAACCGCACCTGCCATACATCGTGACATCATAATTTTACCAGCTACTTTCACAGATCCAGACGTTGGAACGGGTATCGTAACAAGCGTACCAAGTGATGCTCCTTATGATTGGATAGCCTTGAAGGATATCAAGGAAGATGACGAGTTATTGGAAACGTTTGATTTAAAAGAAAAGATAAAAGATGTAGAACCGATAGCTATCATAGATTCTGATGAATGGGGTAGAAATCCTGCAGAGAAGATCATAGATGAGATGGAAATAGGGAGTCAGGAGGAAGAAGAAAAACTGGAAGAGGCTACCCAGAAGATTTACAAAGCTGGATTTCACACAGGAACTATGCTGGGTTCATGTGAAGAGTATGAGGGGATGAGAGTACAGGAAGCTAAGGATATGGTCAAGGATGATATGATCGAATCTGGTGAAGCGGACATCATGTACGATCTTTCTGAAGAAGTGATATGCAGATGTGGTGGGAAAGTAGTAGTTGGAAAGATTCCGGATCAATGGTTCATCCAGTACTCTGATGATGAATTGACAAAAGAAAGTAAAAGACATGCTGAAAATATGAACATAAAACCTCAGAGTTATGCAGACAACCTCCCAGATACTATAGAATGGTTTCAGGATCGTTCCTGTGCTAGGATGGGTAATTGGATGGGTACAGAATTTCCGTTCGATGAAAAATGGGTGATCGAGGCTATAGCGGATTCAACCTTGTATCCAGCATATTATATCCTTGCTAAGCACTATAATGAAGGTAAAATAAAAGCAGAACAGATGACAGAAGAATTCTTTGATTACGTTTATCTTGGAAGAGGAGATGTTGAAAAGGTATCTAAAAAGACTGGTTTAGAAAAAGATAAGATAGAGAAAGCTAGAAAAGATTTCGAGTACTGGTATCCACTCGATCTGAACCTGGGTGGTAAAGAACACATGACGGTACACTTCCCTGTGTTCCTAATGAATCATGTTGGTATACTAAATGAAGAAAACTGGCCTCAAGGAATTTTTGTCAATTGGTGGTTAGTAGGTAAAGGCGGAAAGATATCTAAATCAAAAGGTGGAGCTGAACCTATCCAGGATGCTGCTGAGAAGTACGGAGTAGATACCCTGCGTTTGTTCTACGCTCATTCATCTAGTCCTTTTGTTGATAAGGATTGGAGTGAGAAAGAAGCGTTCAATTACAGAAAAAAACTCAGAAGTATATGGGATCTGGTCAATAAGATGTTCGACACTGAAGGAGAAGAATCATCTGTTGATGAATACTTGGAATCTAGATTCAACGTTCTCATGAGAGAATATTACGATATAATGGAAGATCAGGAGATAAGGAAAGGAGCTAATGTTGTGTTTTACGATATTCCTTCTGAAATAGAATGGTACTTTAATAGAGGAGGCGTGAACGGAGCACTTTTGAAACGAATAGGGAAGAAATGGGTAAAAATGATTGCTCCCTTCACACCACATATCGCGGAAGAGTTGAGCAGTAAATTCGATACTGAGTTTGTGACGGAACAAAGTTTACCGGAAGTAAATGAAGATTTAATATCAGAAATAGCAGAAGCTAAAGAGGAATATCTAAAAGACGTCAGTGATGATATAAAACAGATATTGGATATAGCAGATGTTAAAGGAGAAGAGATACACCTGTATGTAGCGGGATCCTGGAAAGAAGAGGCTTTGAAGGAGATCATCGATAATCCTGATAAAGGTATGGGAATAATGGGAGAATTAGTACAGAAGATAGATGCGCCTTCCAATCAACTTTCGTCCTTCGTTCAGGACGTACTTCAGGAAATCAGAGAAAAAGGGCAGAAAAAAACATGGAGCATTTCGTTTGATGAATATGAAACGTTGGAAAATAACAAGAAATTCCTAGAATCACAGTTTGATACAACCATAAGAATATACAAAGCTGGAGAAAAAAACATATATGACCCAGTAAACAAGAGCAAACATGCCATGCCTAGAAAACCAGCAATATATGTCGAATAATCAAAACTCTTAAATTAATCTAATCTTTATACTTATGCATGAAAGCAGTTATTCTGGCTGCGGGTGAAGGTACTAGATTACGTCCATTCACTGTCTCTGAGCCAAAAGTGATGATATCTGTTGCTAATAAGCCGATTTTACAATATGTTGTTGAATCTTTAGTTGAAAATGGTATCACGGATATTGTCATAGTTGTTGGTTATAAGAGAAGAAAGATAATGTCTTATTTTGGTGATGGATCAGACTTTGATGCCAATATTGACTATGTATATCAGAGAAAACAGCCTTCTCAAGGTGGCACTGCTCACGCATTACATAAAGCTAGAGCGAAGATAGATGATGAATTTTTAGTACTGCCTGGAGATAACGTGATCTCAGATAAGACTATAAAAGATTTATTAGAAGGAAAAGATGAATATACTCTGCTTGTTACAAGAAGTAAGACACCTTCAAAGTACGGTGTATGTACTCTAGATGATAGTAAATTATGCGACTTGATAGAGAAACCAGAAAGAAGTGAAAGCAATCTAATATCGACTGGAATATATTCATTCCCTCCTGAGATATTTGATCACATAGAAGAAGCTATGGAGGAAAGAATTTACGATCTAACAACAGTGGTAACTAGAGTAATGAAAAGTAAAGATGTTAAGGGTATAATCACAAAATCTACTTGGATAGATGCTGTGTATCCCTGGGATTTACAAAAAGTAAATTCTGCTGCACTTCAGAACGTTCCAAATTCAGTTGAGGGTATTATTGAGGATAATGTTATCATCAAAGGTGATGTAGAGATAGGAGAAGGTACGATAGTTAGAGGAGGGACATATATTGAAGGTCCAGTTAAGATCGGGGAAAACTGTGATATCGGACCCCAGGCCTGTATTCTTCCATCGACTAGTATTGGAAATGATTCTAAAATATCGCCTTTCACAGTGGTCAAAAATTCATTGTTGATGAAGGGTATAAACATAGAGCCAAGTTCGAAAATTGAGAATTCAGTTATAGGAACTGGAGTTAATATTGGAAGTAATTTCTCTACTTACCTATCTGATGCAAGCATAATCTCTGAACACGGTTTACATGAAATTAAAGATGTAGGATGTATGATTGCTGAAGACACAGTAATCGGTAGTGGAGTAACTACTGAATCTGGAGTTATAATAGGTGCAGATTGTAAGATCACTTCTGGAAAGGTCATACGTGAAAATGTACCATCTGAAACAAGAGTGATGTGAGGTGGACTAGATGTGCGGTATTGTAGGATACAATGGATCAGAAGATGTAGGTAATATACTTTTAAGAGGATTGAAGAGATTAGAGTACAGAGGATACGATTCAGCAGGAGTAGCTATAAAGACTGATAAAGATGATATGTATATACAAAAGAAGAAAGGCAGAGTTAAAGATTTGAACAAAGATGGTTTCCCATCCGGAAGTCTTGGTATAGGGCATACTCGATGGGCAACACATGGTAAACCTTCAGATAAAAATGCACATCCTTTTTCAGATTGTGGTGAAGATATAGCTGTGATACATAATGGAATAATAGATAACTTTGTAAGTTTAAAAGAAGAATTAGTGGAGAAGGGTCACGAATTCACATCAGAGACTGACAGTGAGATAATAGCTCATCTTTTGGAAGATAATTACGAAGGTGATCTATTGGAAGCTCTCAGGAACTCCATTAAAAAATTAAAAGGAGCATTTGCAATAGTAGCTATACATAAAGACGAAGATAATTTGGTAGTAGCTCGAAATGAAAGTCCCCTCGTGATAGGTGTGGGAGCTAATGAAAACCTAGTTGCCTCTGATGTTCCTGCGATTTTGGATTATACTAACGAGATAAAATACCTGCATGATGGAGACCTTGCTAGAGTAAGTAAAGATGATATCGAAATAATCGATTTTGAAGGTAACCAAATAGAAAGAGAAACAAAAAAGGTAAACTGGAGTGTAGAGGATGCTGAAAAAGGAGGATATGAACACTTCATGTTGAAAGAGATCCATGAGCAGCCAGATGCAATACATGAATCTCTTTTGGGCAGGATGGCAGAATTTGACGAGGTAAATTTTTCTAAATATAGTATCGATGACATCAAGCTGATAGCCTGTGGTACATCGATGCATGCAGCCTATGTTGGTAAATATATAATAGAAAAGATAGCTAAGATACCCTGTTCTGTTGAAGTATCTTCTGAGTACCGTTATTCCTCTGAAAATGATAGTTATCCTTTTACCATATTATTATCTCAAAGCGGTGAGACTTTAGACACAATAGCTGCTGCTAGAGAGGCAAATAAGAGAGGCTGTACTACACTTGCTGTGACCAATGTATTAGATAGCTCTATAACCAGAGAAGTGGATGAAGTGGTCTATACTCAAGCTGGTCCAGAGATAGGTGTAGCAGCAACGAAGACATTTACAACTCAGCTTATAGCCTTGTATCTGGTGGCTATAGAATTGGCTTACAAGAAAGGAGTTATAAGTAAAGGAAAATCTGAAGATTATAAAGCTGAGTTGAGAAAACTTCCTAGAAAGGTAGAAAAGATTTTGGATAAAGTAGATGAGATAAAAGAGATAAGTGAAAGATTATCTAAGGCCTATGATATATTCTTCATCGGGAGAAATATAAATTATCCAGTTGCACTGGAAGGAGCCTTAAAACTTAAAGAGATAGCATATATTAACGCTACCGGATATCCAGCAGGAGAATTGAAACATGGTCCATTTGCCCTTTTAACCAGGGATACTCCTGTGATAGCTATCGCTGTAAAAGATCATACATTTGAAAAGATGCTGGGGAATATCGGAGAGATAGCTGCAAGAGAGAGCCCTATCATTGCTGTAGGGGATGAGGATAAAGAGCTTAGAAAACTCAGTGATGAGTACGTAACTATACCTATGGTACCGCCATTATTTTCTCCGATACTTGTCAATGTAGTCCTTCAGTTGGTTGCTTATTATACAGCATACAGACTGGATAGATCGATAGATAAACCAAGAAATCTAGCTAAAAGCGTGACGGTTGAATAAAATGGATCCAATATCATTTTACAACAGGAACAAATTAAAGGTCTGGGCAGTTATAATATTGGGAATACCCGCTTTAATGACCCTGGGCTGCTTATTATTACCAGAGATATTTTGGGACTCTTTCATATGGAGATACTTTTGGGGTCCAGTAGTTGCAGATTCTAAAGATAGAGCTGTTAATGGCATATCAGAAGGATATAACACGGTCAACACGATAGTTTATGGAATATGTATTGTGATCGCATTTTATGGAATATACGAATTAGTTGAGTATTTTGATTTGAAGATAGATAGCATTTTTTTGATATCACTCCTGCCTTGGATTGGTTTAGGAGGATCCCTAAGAAGTTTGGAGGATGTAGGGTTATTCAAGGAACCTTTGGATCAATTTTTCATATCTCCGATCATCTATTTTGTTCTAGGGATATCAGCAATATCTTCCATGGTAGCGGGTGCCTACATTAAAAAAGCTGATCTACAAGATAAATATAAGTTCATCATAAGATTGCTACTGGTAATTCCTATCATTATTGTTTTATTACTGACAGAAGGTTATTTTTCGGAATATGTCTTATTTCCATATGTTTTGTTAGCTTTGGTTATAGCTGTGATTACCTTAGTAGGTCATATAAAAGATTGGATGGATGAATCGTATCTATTTTCACTTTATGGTGCTTCATTTTTGATTTTTTCATTGAGCTATAACTATCATTATATAACTACTATCGATGGAACAAATCCATGGGAAGCTTTGATCATTCCAGCACTGTCTGTTCTTGCTACTATACTTTTCCTAGGGGCTTGGAAGTTAATTGGAATGGTTGATAAATTAAAAGAGATATCTATGTTATATTTCGCACCCCTTAATATTTTGATAGCTTGGTCCCACTTTTTTGATGCTTCTGCCACATACAGAGGTATGGAATATTATGGATATTTAGAGAAGCATGTTTTACCCCGATTGGCTATAGATCTTACTGGTACCTCTCTGGTCATGTATGGTCTTAAATTACTGATAATCGTTGCTGCAGTATATCTTCTTGACAGATATCTTGAGGAAGAATTTTTAGAGTATCCTTATCTACGTAACCTTATCAAATTTGTAATAATTGTCCTGGGTGCCGCTCCAGCTGTGAGGAATACATTGCGGTTAGCAATGGGTGTTTAGAGTTATAAGCCAATATTTGTAAAAGTGTCAAGTACATTTTTCTAATTGAATCCACTGTTTAACTTAATTAAATTAGGATTTTAAAAAACATTGAAAAAATAAAAAAGAGGGGAGAGGGGAGAGATTTATCGTGATATTCTGCTGAAACGCCCATGAGGAGGGCTAGCAGGTTAGAGTGCATCCCATAGCACATTGATTATCTTTTTAAATACTCCTCTCTGATTGCTTTTGCCTGAGCCATCTTTTGTTCTTGCTCAGCCATTTTCTCCACCTTTTCGGCAACCAAATCAACCCGATAATATAGCATGTCCCTAACTGCAGTTCGGATTGCCTCGGAGCGTGAGGAAAAGTCGTCCATTTCGACCAAAAAGTCAACTCTATCGACGAAGCTTTTTGGTAATCTTATTGTGATTTTTTCAGATTCGGACACTTTCCTCCACCAACTCGTATGTCAATAAACGTCTAAAAGATGTACGAAGGAGGTACACCATGAGACGCATAGATGACGAGCGACATCGTTTCGATGTCGTTTGTCATACAGATAATAGAAGAAACATTATTTAATGCTTTCGTTTTGATATTTCAAATTGAAAATCATAAAAGTTTTATCTATTGTTTTCAATATACAAACGTGAAAAAAATATACACTATAGGATACCAGGGCAAATCCATAGATGAGGTGATAGATTTACTACGGAAATATGGTATTCAACATTTAGTGGATGTTAGGTCCCTCCCCCGTTCTCGATTAGAAGATTTTAATAAAGAAAAGTTGAAAGAGTCGTTATTTCATAAAAGTATATATTACAAGCATAAACCGGAGTTGGGAGGATTGATCGATAGCGATTACAGAGATAAGATGAAAACAAAAGAATGGAAAATAGCATACAATGAGTTGAAAGAATTAGCGGAGGAAGGTAAAACAGTTATAATGTGTATGGAGAAAGACCCTTTAAAATGTCATAGACGATTCATAGCTGAGAGATTAGAAGAAGATGGATTTGATGTGGTGCATATTGGTAAAGGTGGAACATGGAAGGAGAAGCGTTTAGAGGATTTTTAATTGTTTTTTGAAATGACTATATGTGATCCCCCAGGATATTCAACCTGTTTTAAAGATAATTCATATTTACTATCATGGAGCATTATGAAATCTTTATTTTCTATTTTTATTCTTGATTCATATAAGTGAATATGGTCTAACTCTTTTCTCCAATCGAATTTGTACTCGATAAGGCTTTCATTGTTTCCTCTTGAATCTATAATCTTAACATAATCTATCCCTGCGAATAAGTTTCCCTTCAGGTCGATCTCAACATTTTGAGTTGACAGATTGCCAAGTAATGATACCTCTTTTGCAGAAAAATAAATATCATCTAATTCATTTTTGATTCTATTCTTGAATTTTTCACGAGATATGTTTCTATAACTCATCAATCCTAAGGGGACTACTGACCCTATAAGAACGATCATTATTATGATTTTGAATGGGATATCTAGAACGCCTTCTTTATCTATTCTTTTGATCGATCTCATGCATTTACTCTCCCTGCAATTCCTACTTCAATAACATCGATCCCATTTGCTATGAAGCCACTATTTTTTATGAACACTTTTTCACCATCATGAGGAATCTTCATCGAGGATGTTTTTTCATCAGTAATATTAGAAACCAATAAATTATCAAGAGAGTATCTTTTCTTCTCACCATCTATTTCATATCTGATATTACTCATCTTTTCTAATGTATCTCCACCGATCTTTACATTATCAATTCTTGAAAGTATATTATCTTCGATATCTATTTTCATAGTACGGGTACTACCTTTATCTGAACTTGCTACATCTTCCACCTTTTCGGAAAAGATTTCTAATTCAGTGATTATTTCTTTTTCTAAATCGTTTTTAGAATAGTATTTAGCTGAATTCCAGATAATGGGTATTGATATACCCATGACTAATATTATAATCAGCATTTCTAATGGTAAACCTTCCAGGGACCCTTTTTTATCATCAGAGATATTTCTTCTTAAATGCATTTCCAATCCATAAAATAAGGTTATTAATATTGTTTTGCCAAAGAGTATTTTAAAAATCTAAATCTACACAAGACTTATTAGGGACAATAATTTATTCAATCTAAGATGGTAGATAGTCCTGAAGATTATAAAAATGAAATAGAATTTCTTCAAAATGTAACAGGTAAACATTTTCCTGTTTATAAAACTGAAGTTGAATATAATATAGTTTCTGTTTATGTTAGAGTTTTTGATGGAGAGGACATAGAAGATAGATTTGATTCTTTAAGGAAGGAATTAGTGCCTCAGAATTACATACCATTTTTGTCTGAGGACTCAGGTGAATATATAATCAAGTATAAAAAACAAGAAGAGAAGAGCTATAGGGGAGTAAAAACTAATCTTATCATGCTCTTTATAACTATAGGTACTGCACTTATTGCAGGTACTTATCAATGGGGTACGTATGATCCTGTTAATGGTATGTTTTCTCTTCACAACTTACTCTATGGTGGATTTTATTTCACGTTACCTTTATTGACTATTTTAGGAATACATGAGATGGGACATTATTTTATGGCTAGATTACATAAGATAAAAGCTTCACTTCCATTCTTTATGCCAGCTCCTCCACCGTTAGGAACTATTGGTGCTTTTATCAGCATAAGAGAACCGATTCCTGACAAAAAATCATTATTAGATGTGGGTATAGCAGGGCCTATCTGTGGTTTTATAGTAGCGATACCTGTATCTATAATCGGTTTATATTTAGGGGCAACAGGAAATCCATCTCCTCCAGTTTCAGGTCAAGGAGTACGTTTCCTCTGGAGTAATCCGATAATAATACAAGGGTTAGCAGCTTTACTTCCTTGGAATGTTACAACTAATCTACATCCCACTTTATTTGCAGGATGGGTAGGCTTCTTAGTTACTGGTTTAAATCTTTTACCTGCATCCCAATTGGATGGTGGACACGTTATCCGCTCTTTATTAGGTGATAATTCAAAATTCATCAGCTATGCAGCATTTGGATTCTTGATGATAGTTGGTATATGGAGGTATCCAGGTTGGATTTTATTTGCTGTACTGATACTTTTCTTAGGAGGCGTAAAACATCCTCCCCCTCTTAACGATATCAGTAAACTAGACAATAAAAGAAAGATTGTAGGAGTGATCGGCGTGGTAATACTCATCGTGAGTTTTCATCCGATCCCTGTTGAGCAGCAGCAGTACAGTTATGATTTTCAGATGCAGTTAGAAGGCGTACCTGATCGTACAGTTTTAGTTAATGAAACTACCGATTATTATATTAATCTTAAAAATAAGGGTAAGAATATAGAAGAAGACCAAGGTATCATTTACAATGTAAGCTATAAATTATCAAATGAGTCATGGCAGTCTAGATTGAGTTATAGGGAGAAAGTTGGTAATAATTGGACGTATGTTAACGTATCAGGTAATCAAACATACGCGAATTTAGACGTCAAAGATAACATCACATATAGATTAACCATAAAGTCTGTAAAAGAAAGTACTAATCAAACTGACATAAGTTTTAAAGTAAAATCAAACGCAACAGATAAGGAAAAAGTTATAAAATTGAGTTCAAAACTAGGATATTCGATGAATGCAACTTTGACTGGCGATGATATGTTGATCAAAGATGTTTTCTTGATGGACAAGGAAAGGACAAATTATAGATTTAACATAAGTTTAGAAAATAAAGGTAGATTAGACTGTTATGGAATATCTACATTAAACATTTCTAACAGCAGCTGGAGTATAAGTTATTCATTAGATGCCAAAACAGGAGAAAACTTGAATTTTACAGTCGGAAAATTCTCTAAATCTAATATAAATATGGTTCTGTATGCAGATGAGCCATTAGAAAAATCAGGAGAGACTGTCAAATTAAGGATAAAAATAGTATCACATAATACTGATATGAGCAGAGAACATGAAATAATCGGTGTCGTGCCTTGATCATTTACGGAACACACAAAAATATCTATTTAAAGAACCGTGAACCCTCACTTTATATCTCTCTATAGGTTCTAAAAAATCTTTACCCATTTCATAATATTTTTTATCTGGAAAGATTGTAGATAAGTGACCTCCATCTTTTAACTTATTTTTACATGTTTCAAATAATCTTTTATAGACCTCTGATTTCTTTTCTCCTGAAGTTGTAGAGGCTCTTCCGTAAGGTGGGTCTGTCACAACAGCATCGATATTTTCAGGTATGGTTTGAGAAACGTCTCCTTTCTCAACTTCAGCATCACAATCAAATTCTTTTAAATTTTTTCTACATCCTTTAACCATATCTTCATCTATATCTCCTCCAAACATATTATACCCTATCAAGGAACCTTCGATCAATATCCCACCAGTACCGCAGAAGGGATCGTGAATCATGTCCCCTTTAGTAACTCTAGCAAGATTGATCATGGCCCTTGCGTATTTTGGTTCCAAAGAGACTGGAGAGAAATAAGGTCTGTTCTTTACTTCTCTAGATTTGAAAGAGTCTTTATTTCTTTCAAATACGATCCTACCTAGTGCGCATTTTTCTGAGATTAGTACGAGCAGCTCAAGATCAGGGTCATCTAGATCTATTGGATTATTTTTTGAAATTATATCTCCTATAGACCTTTTCAATTGTAAAGTGTCTGCCTTAGTTCCTGCGACCCTTCTAGCCCTAACAGCAGCACTCCCTTCAGGTAGTGTTATCTCTATATTTTTGTTTTTTATGTCTTCTAAAACAGCAATAGTACCTTCAGATAAAATCCGATGTGTCAAACCCAGGTTTTTTCCAATTTTAATCGGATCTATATTTGTTTTTAATGAAAATATTCCTTTATATGACCTAGGAGAAGAAAAGTGATAATTTGAACCTTCGAATAATGATTTTATTTCAGCTTCAGCTAGATCGAAATTGGGTCCAGATAATTCAAATATTAATCTATTCATCCATCTTATCCTTAAGCTCTTTCTCTAAATCATTCTCGGTTAGTGTTTCTATAAAAGCTACCTCGCCGTCTATTATTATCGTAGGAACATGTGTTATTTCATGTTCTTTTATCATGTTCGGGCTATCTTTAGCTCTTAGATAATCTACTTTTACATTATCCATATCGTCAGTAACATTTTCTACGATTCTTTTCGCTGGTGGACAATCTGGGCATGTATCAGAATATACAAATTCTATGTTGATTTTATCTTCAGACATAATATCTAAGTGAACCAAAATAGTTTTCAGATTAAAATCTTTTGATTAAATGTCAAGTGAAAAACCTAAATATGTCTATATAATTTACATAGGTAAGCTCATAAAAGGAGGATAAAACATTGCCTGACAAACCTTTAAAAGTTACAGAAGATAATTTTGATGAATTTGTTTCCGAAAATAAGAACATAGTTATAGACTTCTGGGCAACCTGGTGCGGTCCATGTGTACAGCTTGATCCTGTGATAGAAGATCTTGCAGAAGAATTTACTAACCACGTTAGGTTTGGAAAGGTAAATATAGAGAATAACGGTAGTATCCCTTCAAAATATGGTATTCAGTCATTACCAACGTTATTGTTTTTGAAGGATGGAGAGGTAATAGAGATGATAAGAGGTACCATAGATAAAGGTGATCTAAGGGAAAAAATAGAAGATAATTTTGATTTGTAGTTTACTCAAAATCTTCTAGTTCTTCTACAGCATCTTTCATATCTTCATACCATCTATCTATACATTCAAATGCTTCTTCCTTTATCTTGCTTATAGGCCGTCTAGAATAAAGGAAATAATAGCCTCCATTTCTGATGGTCTGTTTTTCCTTATATATCAAACCGCAATTCAAAAGTTTTTCTAGAGATCTATAAGCTGTACTTTGATCTTTATTTAGTTTTTCAGCTATGTCAGATGAACGTAGTTCTTCTCCATCTGATAGCAAAGATAATATTTTTTTGTCAAGGCTAGATAGATTATACAGGCATTCCATCACATTACTGCAGTTTATCTCGTCGTAACTAAAGTCTGGTTTCATACTATTGTATGGTAATGCCATAATCATACTTAACCGTTTTGATTGATATGATGTAGGAAGATGGGCAGAAGTGCTCAACATCAAGTTATAGTTTGTTCGTTATAGTATGGTATGAGAACCGATAATATGGATATGAACAACAAAGATGATATCGAGAAGCTGAAGGAGCTCATGGGAACTTTAAACTATGATGTTCCTGAATTGATATCCGGTATTATGCAGGCAGTGTATAATACAGAAAATAGCGATAAAATAGCTAGAAATACAACAAAATTCTATAAGGAGTTAACTAATTCGGGTATGCAAAAGCAACAAGCGTATGTATTGACAAGAGATTATTTAAGAGATAGAGACGTAGGAAGTCTAGTTAGAGAAGTACTGATATAGATGTCAGAAAGCAATGAAGAACTGAAGGAGGAGATCGACTCTTTAAAGAAGCAGTTGTCCGCAATGGAGGGTATGATGGAGAATATCATGAATATGCATAAAAATGTTCTTGAAAAAATATCAGTTAATACAGATGTAGAGCAAAGGTATCTTAGGATGCTTTCAGTTTATCAGCAGTTTGGTAAAGTTTCTCCTTCAGCCTTACCAGGTATAGATGATCCTATTTCAGAAACCATCGTTGAAATACTTTTGGATGCAAAATCGTTGAATATAACACAGATAACAGAAAGATTGAGAGAGAAAAGAGGATCAGCTTCTAGGCACACTGTTAGGAATAGGTTAAAAAAGTTAGAAGAAAAAGGAATAGTAATAATGGACGAAAATGAAAATTTCGGAAAAGGTTACTCTTTGACTAAAAGTACTATTGATGATTGGGCAGAACTGCTCGGTATCAAGAAATAGTTTGTTCATACATATTATGTTAATAAATAGAGGTGTAAAAAATGGAATTAGATGATGAAGAAGATATAGAAAAATTGAAAGAATTGATGGAAACGTTGAACGACACTGTCCCTTCACTGATATCAGGTATAGTTGAGGCGGTATACAGTGCAGAGGATAGTCAAGAACTTGCAAAAAACACTGCTAAATTCTACAAAGAACTTGTAGATGCTGGTATGGAAAAGGATCAGGCATATCAGTTAACCAGAGATTTCATGAAAGGGAGAGATGTGACATCATTGGTAAGAGAAGCTCTCAGTGGTGCTGGTGGACCATTTGGCGGTGGTAGTAATGAAGATTTTGACAAAGAAGAAATGGAAGAGAAGATTCGAGCAAAGATAAAGAAAAAAATGGAAGACGAGGAATGGGAGTAGATGTCAGAGAAAGATCAGTCTCCAGTATTTATGTTGGCAGTAATCATCGCCACTGCCCTTCCTTTACTATTAAAACTAGGTCTGGTCTATCTAAAGTACAAAAGAAAGGTAAAAAAGAGAGAAAAATATCTTAGAAAAGAACTTAACAAAGCTGGCATGGAAAAAGAGAAAATTGATGATCTTTGTGAAGATATGAATGTAATCTCTATTTCGGATATGTTGAGCGCTGCCAACCTAAACAAAGAGAACTTATTTGGAAACGTATTGAACTAAAAACCATTACAGGGATCGATGATTCCCTGCTATTAATCTATTTTTAGGCGTAAGATTAAAATCTAATGAAATTATGAGGCATATTAAGCCGCAGTAACTCAGTTGGGAGAGTGCCACCCTGAAGAGGTGGATGTCGCCGGTTCAAGTCCGGCCTGCGGCACTAAATTTTTGCTTATTTGAAAGGTGATAGCTTGAATCTAACCAAGGAAGAGGAAAGGATTTTAGAGGGGGGTAAAGGACCAGGTCCCCAGAAAGCGATGGAGATCTTAGTAGCTTTGGGAGATATTTATGATGCTGAGAGACTCATACCCGTGAAGTCTGCACAGATAGCTGGTGTCTCTTATAAAACAATGGGTGATGCTGGACTGGAATTTATCGAAGATTTTTCTAAAAAGGCCAAAGTTAAGATAAAGTCAATGTTGAATCCAGCAGGAATGGACCTTGAAAAAAAACACTACGAGTCTGAAGATTTTAGAAAAAAACAGAAAAGGTTAATCGAAGCGTACAGTAGTATGGGTATCGAAGTTTCCTGCACATGCACGCCTTATCTAGCTGGAAATAAACCAAAAAAAGACGAGCACTTAGCTTGGAGCGAAAGTTCAGCAGTATCCTATGCGAATTCTGTTCTTGGAGCCAGGACGAATAGAGAAGGTGGTCCATCAGCATTGATGTCAGCAGTAATTGGAAAGACTCCTTATTACGGCTTACATATCAAAGAGAATAGAAGTCCAGATGTAGTTTTTGAAGTTGAAGACGATTATCCAGCTGCTTTGCTAGGTTATAAAGTTGGAGAGATGGTAGGTGATAGGGTACCATATTTTAGAGGGGTTGATTATAAGGATGATCAATTGAAAACTTTAGGTGCAGCTATGGCAGCTACCGGTTCAGTAGCACTATATCATGTGGAAAATATAACACCTGAATGGAACGATTTCTCTACCGAAGCCTTAGAGAGAATAACTATAACCGACGAAGATATAAATGAAGTAAAAGAAGGATTGATTACTGAGTCCGAGCCAGATGTGATCGTTCTAGGCTGCCCCCATCTCTCTTCAAATGAGTTAGAGTACATAGCTGATATATTGGATGATAAGGAGCCTAAAGAAGGTCCGGATCTATTAGTATACACCAGTAAATATGTAGCAAATCAAGTTCCTGAGGCGGTAAATACCATTAAAAAATATGGTGAAGTTATAACAGATACATGTATGGTGGTGAGTCCTCTAGAAGAAAAATATGAGACAGCAGCAACCAACTCTGGTAAAGCTTCAGCTTACTTGCCAAAGTTGGCAGATCAAAAGGTGATCTATGCAGACACCAAAACTCTGCTGGAGATGATAGCATGATACTGGAAGGAAGGGGTATCTCTAAAGGTTATGTAGAGGGAGAAGTCGTGAAAGTAGAAAACCCAGTATCATTCTTAGGAGATGTTGACCCTAATACAGGTGTTGTATTTAATAGAAAGAGTATAAAGGATTCAATTTTCGTATTTCCCGGCGGAAGAGGAAGCACTGTAGGGTCATATGTCATATATCAATTGAAGAAGAATGGAACTGCTCCCAAAGGCATGATCAACACTAGATCTGAAACGATAGTGGCTACAGGAGCGATAATATCAGATATACCTCTGTTAGATAAAATTCAGATAGATCTATTTAAAGATGGAGACAAAGTAGAAATAGATGGCGAAGAGGGAAAGATAAATTTAAAAAACGTTCACAGACAACCAGTAGTGACCTCGTTCTTGATGAATAAAGGCAAAGTATTACTTCTAAAAAGAGGTAAAAATGTAGGTAGTTATCGAGGTAAATGGTCAGCTGTTTCAGGATATGTTGAAACTGAGAGTTTGATGGATCAAGCCCTGATAGAAATTGAACAGGAAACTGGATTAAATACTGATTTTGTAAGAAAGGGGGAGATTGTTAGAGTTAGGTATAAAAATAAAATATGGGATGTGAATCCATTTTTATTTAACGTAAAAGGCGATGTTGATTTGAACTGGGAAAATGTAGAATATAAATGGGTGTCTCCTGAAGAAATTAAAGAGATAGATACAGTTCCAAAATTATGGGAAGCATATCAAAATGTGAGTGGATAAAATGAAAGTAAAAACTGAAAATGGAATAGAAGATATGAAAGCAGTTTGGATGGATGGTAACGAAGTTAAAATGATAGATCAAAGAGTTTTACCCAATGAGTTGAAATATTTCACTGCTGAAGATTATAATGATATTAAAAAATCAATAAAAGATATGATGGTGAGGGGAGCCCCTGCTATAGGCGTAACAGCAGCATATGGTATTGCTCAGGCAGCTGTACAGAAAAAAGATTTAGATGAAGCTGAAAGGGAAATCAAGTCTGCTAGACCTACGGCTTATGACCTTTTCTATGCTGTTGATTACATGCTTGATAATATCGATGACGATCCTGTGGGAACCGCTAGGGAATATTCATCTTCAGTCGTAGAAAAATGCAGACGGATAGGTGAAAATGGAGCTGAATTGATAGAAGATGGTTACTCAATCTTAACTCACTGTAATGCTGGTGCACTGGCAACGGTAGATTACGGTACTGCTCTAGCTCCTATGAGGGTGGCAAATGAAGAAGGTAAAAATATATTCGTTTTTGCAGATGAGACAAGACCTAGACTTCAGGGTGCTAGACTTACAGCTTGGGAGCTTTTCAATGAAGATATACCACATTCGGTAATAGTTGATAATGCAGCTGGCCATTATATGCAAAGGAAAGAGATAGATATGGTGATCGTAGGCACCGACAGAATAGTTGCTAATGGTGATATCGCAAACAAAATAGGAACTTATGAAAAGGCTGTTGTTGCAAAAGAAAATGACATTCCATTTTATGTTGCAGCACCTATTACAACCTTCGACCCTACGATAGAAGATGGTTTTAAAATACCTATAGAAGAAAGAGATGAATCTGAGGTTTGCAGGATACAAGATACGTGTATAACCCCTGAGGGATCACCTGCTAAGAATCCAGCTTTTGATGTTACCCCTTCAAAATACATAACAGGATACATCACAGAAAAAGGTGTTTTCAACACTTCAGAGATAGAAGATATGTTTTAAAATACGAATCCAAAAATTATTCATATCTAAACAGACTTTATAATAGACTGCATGAGTGATAAATGGATTTCAGCAAGTGATGTTGAAAAGTATGGATACTGTCCATTGAGTTGGTGGTTGAGTGAAGAACAGGAGGTCACCAATGAAGACCTTAAAAAAGGAAATATCCAACATAAGCAAATAGGAGAAAAGGTCGATAGTATAAAGAGTAAGGAAGAGAGCATCAAAAAGTTAGAAAGTATCATATTATGGCTTGCTGTGAGTGCTACAATAATATCGATCATGGGCATCACATTTCTGTACCCTGAAAATATTTTCAGCAATATTTTTATTATAAATTCATTAGTATGGATTTTAGCAGCAGCTTTTTTACTATATTTGAGTGAAAGCCGATTATGGGAGTTACAAGAGACAAAATTAGAAAGAACGATACTGATATTTGCAATGGTGGCTACTGTTCTAGCTGTTTACGGCATGACATTTAAAATAGCTGACTACAATTTAGCTAAGTTAGCCCAAGTGATATCTCTAGTTTGGTTGATAGGTGCTAGTTATTGGCTAAAAATATCTTTGACTTTAAGAAACGAATCTAAGGATGCTAGAAAGGAAATTGATATAGAAGATGATATCACTTATGTGGATAATCCTGACAGAAATTCCGATATGCTGGTTTCTGAAAAGTATAAATTAAGAGGTCGACCAGATTTTATAATAGAAAGGGAAGGGAAAAGCGTTCCCGTTGAGGTCAAAACCGGTAGAGTTCCCCAAGGACCTTTTTTTTCACATATAATTCAACTTGCAGCTTACTGTTTGATGATCGAGGAGGAAAAAGGAGAAGCACCACCATATGGAATCATAAGATATGGTAAGAAAGAATTTGAGATAGATTATGATGAGGATTTAAAAGAACTTTTGATAGGTAAATTAGATGATATGAGAAAGGCTTTAGAAACTGAAGATATTCATCGCAACCATAACAGAAAAGGAAAATGTAAAAATTGTTCAAGAAGAGATATATGTCCAGAATCCTTGGTTTAATCTTCTTTATCTTTTAATTCTTCTATCATTTCTCTCATTTCATTAACGTCACTTTTCATTTTCAGCATCTCTTCTTCAAAGGTGGTAAATTGCCTCGATGAAAAGACTCTGTGTGAAATGAACATACCGATAAACACAGCACCGATTATTGCAAGTATAGAGATGATTACCAAAGAGAATACGAATACTATGAATCTAGTGAAGATCTCTTCGAATGATATATATCCTGTTAATATAAGTATCACTATAACGCCAACGAAGATTAAGCCAGTAGCTAGTAACAATAATGATAGAGGTATATCACGCATTTTTATTCCTCCTCAACTTGATCTAATTTTTCTGAGTAGGGCAGATCATCAATATTGACTTCTTTAGTGTCCTGGTCAGGATAGGTTATTTTGTACCTAATATCTTTTTTCTCTGACATTTCAAAAGTCGCATTGTAAATAAAACGTTTTTCATAATGCACTACTTTAATATTTAATCCAAATTTAGTTAGATTAGTTGTTACCTCTGAAGAATAAGTATGATTCTTACTGAGGACCGTTTTATTATTTATTTTGATAGTTATATTTTTGTATCTTATTTCATCCAACCCATGTACATATATAATTGAATGGTTTTCGTTAACATTACTGTATTTATCACTATCAACATAATCTACTACCACCATAGGTATTTCTGATCCTGGTGGAGAGGGTGGATTTGAACAGCCAGCAATGCTAAATGAAATAAATATAACTAAAGCAACAATTATTGCTCTTTTCATTATGAACCATATCATAAAAGGTGGTTTATTAAGTTTTTTAGAAATTAGTATATATCTTTGGATATGAAGAAGTTATGCGTAACCGTCTAGCTCTCGGATAGGTGTTGTTTTAGAACAGCTTTTACCGTATTTTTGATAGTCTTTAATCGTATTTTTTAGCATAGTTTCATTTATTTCTCCCATAATCTCCCCAAGTTGATTTGAATCACAATAGAACCTTATTGTAGGCACCGAACTTATTCCCTGTTTTAGAGTTAATTCTCTTTGATTTAAAACGTTAACTTGTCCAAAGATTACCTTGTCCATATTCTGAGCTAATTTTTTGTATATTGGTAGTACTTTTTTGCAGTGAGGACATTGTGGACTGTAAAAAAATACAGAAACGATCTTATCATGATATTTAATTTTATCAGAGAAGTTGCTATTAGTGATATCAACGATATTATCATCGACACTCATTTTGAAACCCATTTATAAAATAGGAAATTTAGTTATTTAATGATAACGGGACATTGTTTATATCGTGAATCTATTATGAATCAGAAAATTGGTAAATATTAACATCGATGTTTTCATTATGTTATGTATGTCTGACCAAGAAGGAAAAGTTAAAGTTGCTGTTGTCCAAGCTTCACCGGTGTTATTCAATAAAGAAAAAACTGTGAGTAAGGCTGTAGATTTGATCGATGAAGCTTCTGATAATGGTGCTGATTTAGTACTATTTCCAGAAGCATTTATACCAGCATATCCTAGAGGCTCAACTTTTGATACTGATGTAGGAAATAGAACTGATAAGGGTAGAAAGCTTTGGCAGAAATACTATGATAATTCTGTTGAGATTCCAGGTAAAATAACTGAAATATTATCAAAAAGAGCTCGAAAAAACAGGATATTTCTTGCCATGGGTGTTATAGAGAAAGAACCTTCTAAACAGGGAGGTACGTTATACTGCACCATATTATATTTTGGCCCAGATGGAAGTTTTCTAGGAAAGCATAGAAAGATAAAGCCAACAGGTACTGAACGAATTATCTGGGGTGAAGGAGATGGTAGTACTCTTACTGTTGTAGATACAGAATTTGGAAAGGTAGGTGGATTGATATGTTGGGAAAACTACATGCCTTTAGCTAGGATGACTATGTATGATAAAGGAGTAGAGATATATCTTGCTCCTACCGCGGATTCAAGGGATAGGTGGCAGGCTACCATGAAACATATAGCTCTGGAAGGTCGATGTTTCGTTTTAGGCTGTAATCAATATGTTGATTCGGATATGTATCCTGATTATTTAAAAGAGGATGTAGATGATTCAAAAGAACTTAACTGCAGAGGTGGTAGTGTGATAATATCTCCTATGGGTGAGTTTATTGAAGGACCTCTATATGGTGAGGAGGGTATATTGTATACGGAGTTAGACCTTGGTGAAATATGTAGAAGCAGATTTGATTTTGACGTAACTGGACATTATTCTAGACCGGATATATTCAAATTGCTGGTAAATGAAGAGAAGCAGGAGAATATATTGAAAAGGAAATGAGTGTGTAGATAATTTTACTTATGATATGATGGGCTCAGCCGGGTTCGAACCGGCGACCTCCGCCATGTGAAGGCGACGTCATAACCAACTAGACTATGAGCCCTCTGCGGGTAACAAAACTAAATTCTCGACTATTTCGGAACTAAACTTGTTTTATCTAATAAAATTTTTCTATCGATTTTATAAGAAAAAATAAGGTTTTTATATATCTAAACTTTGACGTGATTACGAATGATTCTAGAAGATATTGAATATGATGTTAAAATAGAAACGCCCCTTTATTCAACAGAGGACCCAGCAAAAGTTAAAGAATGTCTTTCAAATATTTTTCCAGATGTAAAATGGAAAAAGACTGAGAATAAGATATCAGGAAAGACATCCGAACTTGAAACATTTAAAACAATACTTGAAAACATGCAGATAAGGGACACAGCAAGAAGTTACATGAGAAGAAAAGCGACAGGAAACAAATGCGAATTTGCGATAAATAAACAGGCCTCCTGTAATTCGAAGATAAATTTTTCTGATGAGGTTCAACCATTAGGCGGTATAGATATAAGAATTCAGAGTGAAAAAATAAATGATCTGATTGAAGTATTAACTGACACGGGAGAATAATATGATATTAGCATCTAATCCAAAATTTAGTCTTATGCCTTTCAAAGAGGCTCTTGATATAGTAAAAGATGATTTCGATGGATGGGAATTTTTAGCAGAAAAATATCATTCATGGGAATTCAGTGGTGAAATAAAAGATCAATTGAGTACAGTTGATATGAAGATACAGATACATTCTCCAATGAATGATTTGAATATTGCCAGCATTAATCCTACATTAAGAAGGGCAGCTATAGAAGAGATTGAAAAAACATTAAAATTAGCCAATGAGATCGATGTTGAAATAGTGACTGTTCACCCTGGGATATACTCACCACTAAGTATATACTGGGATAAAACTGCGAAAACAGCCATCGAATCATTGAATAAACTGAAAGTCAAGGGAGAAGAATACGGTGTTAAAATAGCTATGGAGAACTTACCTGAAATGTGGTTAGCCCTTTGTTCCACCCCCGAAGAAACTAGAGATTTTTTAGATGAGACAGAGCTCGACTTTTGTTTAGACGTAGGTCATGCTTATACCAGCAACGCCTTAGATGAGTTTTTGGAGTTTAATCCTATAAATTTACACCTACATGATAATTTAGGAGAGGAGGATTCTCATTTGGCATTGGGCGACGGAGAAATAAATTTCAAATACATTATAGAGACACTCGATGATTATAATGGTAACTACGTCATAGAAGGAAGGGCCAAAGACGAGTTGATTAAAAGCAAAAAATATTTAGAAGAGTTATTACTTGAAATCAAATAAAGATTAAATATGTTAAACATAATCGATGAATCGGAGATTAAAATAGGAAAGGGATATTGAAAATGGACTTTATGATCATTTTGTATCTTGTCGCGATAGTATTTTGTTTGTATATGAGTGGTCGTTTTTCAGGTTCCGAAACTGCGCTGACCTCACTCTCTAAAATTGATATCTCTAAGATGAAGAGAGAAGGAGTTAAACACGCTGAAAAGATAGAGTACCTGAAACATCATATGGATAATACTATTACGACCATTTTGATCGGTAATAATGTGGTTAACGTAGCTGCACCTACTTTAGTGACTATATTGGTCCAAGATTTATTTGGAAGGTGGGCGGTATCTATAGGTAGTGCTGTTCTCACAATAATTTTACTGATATTTGGAGAGATAACACCTAAAGGATATTCTCTCAAGAACAAGAAACACTTCAGTCAAAAAAATGCAGCTATGATATATTATCTATCGATAGCATTAAAACCATTGATAATAGTCTTAAATAAGATTTCTGACTTTTTCGTAAACCTCGTGGGTGGAGAAACCCAGCTCAATGAACTGTTAGTAACGGAGTCAGAGGTTAAACAGTTGGCCTCTATGTTAGAGGAAAGAGGAGTTATAAAAGAGATTGAGAAGGACATTCTCCATAGAGTTTTCTGGTTTGGAGATAGAAAAGTTAAGGATGTTAAAGTAAGCAAAGAAGACACATTTGCACTAGATGCAAATTTATCCATAGAAGAAGCTTCAGACTTCATCAATGAACATGGATTTACGAGACTCCCAGTTACCAAACATGGATCAGAGGAAGTGGTTGGTATTTTATACAGTAAAGAAATACTTGGAAAAGAAGGCGGTCAAGTAAAAGATTACATGAGACAACCTTACTTTGTAAGAAATGAGCAGGACGTTACAGAGGTATTCCAAAGGATGAGAAAGGAGAGAATACACATGGCTATCGTTAAAGATGGAGAAGGAGAATTCGATGGAATAATAACGTTAGAAGACTCATTGGAGGAATTGGTAGGCGAGATATACGACGAGTTCGACTGATTCCAAAAAGTCTTTTTATAAAAAATATAATCTACCTTTGCATGATTGGCTTAATAGCTGCATCTCTGATTATGTTCTTCATTCCTGGGTATACATTTATCAATGCATTGTTTCCCGGTAAAGATGAGTTGGACAAAGATTTAGACATACTCTACAGGATCGCATACAGTATCGTTATGAGTGTTGTTTTCGTGGTCTTGATAGGTTATATATTAGGAAATCTACACCTGATGGTTGGTTATGGTTCTTTCTATAAATCACCGTATATTTGGTCTGGATTATCTGTAATAAGCATAATTTTTTTTGTGTCAGGATGGTATCGTGGTGCTTATCAGTGGCTGGGTAAATTACATCCTAAATTAGATAGGTCTATTCCAAATGAAGGTTCAACTTGTATCGATGATTTTGATAAGATCGAAGAGATGGAAAGTCTTGTTAGAAAACAACATGATATAAAAGATAAAATAAAAAAGTCAAGAAAAAAAGAAGCTAGTGATGATGAAATAAGTAGTTTGGAAGAAGAGTTAGAAGATACAGTTGAAGATTTGAAGAGATTAGAAAAAGAAAGAGCAGAAAGTTTAGAGGAAGAGGAATAATATGAGTTTCAAATATAAACTAGTAGTCGTAGTTAGGAAGGATGTTGACTTATCACCTGGTAAGTTAGCTGTCCAGGTAGCTCATGCGTCGGTAGCATGTGCAGTTGAGAGTAAAGAGAGTGGGGATTACTTCGATAGATGGTTCAATGAAGGTCAGAAGAAAGTAGTTGTCAAATGTGATGATCTTGAGCACATGGATTTCTTACAGCAGAGAGCCGAGAAGGAAGAATTGGTAACCAAAGTTGTTCAGGATGCTGGCCTAACAGAAGTAGTACCAGGCACAAAAACATGTTTGGGCATAGGTCCAGGACCGAATGAAAAAGTAGATAAAATAACAGGAGACCTATCACTTTTCTAAATGTTTATAATTGTTGAGTGTACTATATTTTTAAAGAAAGATGTGATGCTGTTTGAAAAACAAGATTCGAGCTATCGGTATAGATGATGCACCTTTCCAGTTTTCAGATGAAGATGTTCTAATAGTGGGAAGTATAGTTAGAGCCCCAAATTACCTAGAAGGGATATTATCCACTAAAGTAGAAGTCGATGGTGATGATGCCACTGAAAAGATAATAGAAATGATAAATGATTCCAGGTTTGCAGAGCAGGGTAAAGTTATATTCACGGATGGTGCAGCTTTAGGTGGTTTTAATTTGGTGAATTTGAAAAGAATATATGATGAGACAGGTATACCTATCATGAGTGTATCTAGAGACAAGCCAGATTTTGAGAGCATAAAGGAAGCTCTAAAAGGACATTTTGACGATTGGGAGGATAAGTACAAAGCTATAATGGAAGGGGAAATATTTGAGGTCAAAACAGAGCATAAACCGATCTATATACAGTCAGAAGGAGCTGACCTTGAGAAATTAAAACACTTTTTAAAGCTGTTCACAGTTAGAGGGAGGTTACCAGAACCGATCCGGATCAGTCATATCATAGCTTCTGGTATAGTGAGAGGAGAATCAAAAGGAAAGCCATGATCACGTATTTTTACCCATTTTTTTAAGAACATTATTTCTGATATCTTTAGCTCTTTTCAGTGCCTTTTCATCTCCCATCTCTTTTGATCGTTCAATGATATCATCTAGGATATTCTTTGCTTCCTGATATCTTCCCATCTTTCTGTATACCCTGGCTTTTTCAAGCTCACATGCATTAACACCGTTCATCACACCTTTCTCTTTCAATTTACTGATGAGTTCATCTAAGGCATTAATAGCTTCCTTTGATCTACCACTGTCATGTAAGTCAAACGCGTATTTTAACATGACTCTGTCAGACTTTTCTTGTTCTCCTAAATCCGCAAAGCCTTTTACAGCTCTCATGCGATGATTTAAACACCCTGTCCAGTCTTTATTTCTCAATACATCTGCAAGTTTATTGTGCAGTTGGACCTCTAACCTGCTCATTTTCGTGCTTTTGAATAATGAAAATCCTAATTGTTTTTCTTGCTCAATATCGACCCCTTTCTTGAGGTTATCCACAGCCTGTTCTGCATCACCAGTTTCTAAGTATCTATCGGCACTATCAAGAAGAAGATTAACAGCTAATTTTTGTTTCCCCTTAGAGTAATAATTTTTGATCGATTTCTCTAAATATTCTAATGACCTTACTGTTTCCCCTTTATTTTTATAAAGTAATGACAAATTTTCATATATCACTCCCTTTTCCCCTCCTACTTTCAAAGATTTAAATAACATATCCTCACATCTTTTAAAATCCTTTTTAGCCAATGCTAACATTCCTAGATTATTAAACAAGGTTGGCTTGATATCCCTATAATCTTTATTTTCGATTATATTCTTAACATTTTCATAATATTTTTCAGCCTTTTTATACTCACCTTTTTTTCTGTAAACTGTACCTAGACTGAGATATTCACGTGCAACTCCTTTTTTATCTTCCTTTTCTTTATATTTTTTTAGTGCTTTTTTATGTGATTCGATAGTTTCATTCCACTGCTGAAGTTTCATCTGTGCTTCTCCTAATTTCTCTCTCATCAAGGTGGAATCCATTCCGTTTTCAACAGCCTTTTGATAGTATTCTTTTGCTTTCTTCCACTCTTCAGATTCAAGATAGATATTACCTAAAATTTCATAATACTCTCCTTTATCGTTTTCAGGTATCGCTTTACCCGGAAATCCTTTAATAATCTCCTCACGAAGTGAATCATTTAACGTACTGATCTGGTGAGTCAATTCTTTCATCAATTCTAAGCTTTCTTTCCATCGTTCTGCCTTTTCGAAATGATATAGAATTTCAAGTTTTTTCACTCCTTCAAACCTTTTCAATCGTTCTGCAGCCTTAAGATGAAGTTCTTTCCTTTTATCCATAGATAGATGTTCATAAAAGAATTCCTTCAATATCGAATGGATCGTTACTTTTCCATCTCTGGTTTCTTTGACAAGGTTGTTTTTCTTTAGTCTGATAAGTATGTCTAATTCTCCTTCATCCAAAATGATATCCTTACTTACGGGCTCCCAGAATACAGATAATTTACGCAGTGCAGCTTTTTCTCTTTCCTCCAACTTAGAGTAGATCTCATCCTCGATAAAATCGTTCATCCTGGTTGTTTCACCAGGATATTTTTTACTCAGTTCAATGTACAGGGGATGTCCTTCGGTTTTTTCATATATCCTCTCAGCATTTTTTTCTCCTCCGATCATCTCTTTCACATATTCTATATCTAGAGGACCGAGTTCAAGCTCGAATACGTGGTCGTCCATAATGTCTCTAACATCGTAAAAGTTCATCTTCTTTCTACTCATCAGTATCAAAGCAAAATCTTCTCCTCTTTTTTTATGTTCTAAAGCTATTTCAAAAAAGACCTCTAGATCATCGGATAAATTTTCACAGTCATCTAAAAAAATAACTGGATCTAATCCTGAAATTTTTTCAATAAATTCAGTAGTAATTATAGGTAAGGATTTTTCTGTATCTAGTGAGTTCATACCACCTCTTACACAGAAATCGCTGATAACTTTCCCTAAACTTTCTTTATTATCCCATTTTTGAAAACTGTACCAGAGTATATCCTTTTTGTTTTTGAGTTCATCCATCAACATGATGCCTAAGCTGCTTTTTCCTATCCCTGCTATTCCTGATATCAAGACGATCGGTGGTACAGATCCTTTTAAAAGCGATGTTATGTTTTTTATTTCTTCTTTTCTACCATAAAAATCTCCCTTAGAAGGGGCACTGACGATCATCTCAACTTTTTCTTCCTCAGTACCATCTGTCACAAATGATGGGGTTTTAAAATTATGTACATGAAGAACATCTTTCTTTCTTAACCATTCTTCTATATGTAGTGGTGTTACATTTTGATGATTTTCTTTCAATCTATCCAAAGCTTCTTTCAATGATATTTTTTTCTTGCCGTTATCTTCCACGAGTATCTCTTCTTCTAATATTTCGTTCTCTATTCTATAAGCAGCCTCTTCTCCTTTTTCTGTCAGTAGATATATGTTTCTTCGTCTTTCCACACCTTTTACTCTAGAGAGTTCTTCTTTGATGAGACTCTCCTCTTTCAGCCCAGTTATTTCTCTACTTACATTATTTTTTAAAATGTCTAGTGCTTCACTTATCCCGTCCTGGCACAATATGTATGGAGCCATGTAATCTTCTTTATCAAAATCAACTTCATCGATAAGTAAAAGTATCCTTTCTTTATGAGTTAAAAGTCTGGTTTTAGGCCCCATCGTTGAACAGTATGTGAATGACCATATTTATTTGTGATGTTTGATAGATTGAGATGGATTTGATAGAATTAGTGATAGAATTAGATTTTACTTTTATATCTTATAAATACAAAGTTTGTAACAGTGATCAAAATGAGAGGAAAAACGTATCTAGCTTTCATGGTTATCGCACTTCTCGCAGTAAGTTCTATATTTACAGTAGGACCGGTAAACGCTGATGAGGGTGAGAATTCATGGGACGTAGAAGTAGACGAAGGGACAACTGATCGATTTGGTGGTGGAGCCTACAGGTATTTCAAGTTCAGTAATGATCCAGGTACTGATGCTATGTTCGGAGTTATATGGGGAACGAGCAGTAATCCAAATTCGATAGTTATGGTATCCACTCAGGTAAGGTATTTAGCTCAAGTACAGGTCCAGATGACTGGAATTGGCCAAAACGAAGATGAAAAACAGAATAGTTATGTTAAAATGAAATCTATGCTTGGAACTACAATAGGTAAGATATACGAATATAATGATAGCAATCAAAATGGTGTAGTGAACTTCGTGATGGACGAAGACGGAAAGATCACTTCTGAGTTAGAGGAAGTATATAAATACGTTAACCTGAGGGATGCTGAATGGACATCAAGTGAATTGATCGAAGAACAAGATGGTGATAATACATCTTGGGAATTTACACTGACTGCTAGAAATTTGTCATATGAGCCAGTTGGTTATTCACTTACACCAGGCATGGATGAAGAAGTACTAGAATATGTGAATTTTACATTCCACCTAACTGCTGGAACAAGGGAAGTTGAAGATGTTGAGATGCCTTCATTTGATGTTGAAGTTAGAAAAGGAATTGGAGACAGAAGAGTATTCCGAAATGCTAACAGAAATGGGTCTCAGAAGGTAAACGGAGTAGTAGGAGATTATGATATGAAATGGGATCATGAAATAGATGGATGGGATTATGAGGAAGATAATCAGAATCCTATGTTAGTGATGGGTTTTCATAATATGTTCGGAAACAGGTATCCAGATGGACCGAATAATTGGTACAGGAGATTTATGCATCAAAAACTGCCGCAGGAAGGAGCTAAATTCAGGACACAAGATGGAGAAGAAGATACAAATTTCAGTGATACAAGACGATTCCAAGAGAAAATTCTAAAGCAGAACAGGATTCAGTATGGAAGTAAATGGTCTAGGGTTGGAATGTTTAAATGGGAATCCAATGTAACAGTCGATGAAGCACCAGACAAAATGACGGCTCAGATCATGGGTGGAGCACCTATTGTTCATATTGGACCATTCACGGATAACTTCATAGGTTTCCAGATTTGGGGTGGACTGAACTATCCCGGTGGAGAACAAATATACCACGATCCAGCTCAGTCAGGAAGCGCATATCTAGAAGTTACAAGTTCCACAGATGACGATGAGGGACCTACTGGACCAGGAGGAATACTTGGGAGACCAATATTCATGGTATTCGTAGCAGGTTTAGCACTAGTAATCATCGTGACCTTACTTTACAGAAAAAGTGATGATTCTATTCAAAGGGACAGGTACGATAGAGAAACATCGAAAGAAAAAGAGGAATGGTCCGATTACTACGATCGAGAACGATAAAAAAACACCTATTTTTATATTTTATCTTTTTTTATATTCTTGCATTTTTATTATAGAAATTATTAAATATGTTTATATCTCTTATTCGTTTTGAAATAGGAGGGTGATATAAAATGGAAATGAAACCTATGGTGGGTTTAGTGCTATCTGTAATTGCAGTGATATTGCTGATTCTGACATTCTTTTTCCCCTGGTACAATGTACAGGGAAGTATGGAAAGCAACTATGAATACGAAGGCGGATACTATGAAGAATATGATTATAAGAGTGAGATGAACTACGATGCGTATTATGATCGCAGTATCACAGAAACAAAATACACGTCACTTGGAGAAACAGAGAAAGACGAAACAGAAGAAGATCATGACAAGGATTTAAAGATGACTTCAGTATTTTCGAATACAAGGATATTCGTCATCATCGCAATAGTTATAATCGGTGTTGGTGCAGGATTGATTTATATGGTGACTAGAGGGAGTTTCAATCCAAAGATTGCAGTACTAGTCTTGGCAATCGGATTTGCTTTTGCAATAATAGCGCCGATATACATGATGACTTCTCTTCCAACTGCGATTGGTGATGATGAACAAACACCTGGCGGTGTGTTCTATGGAGACACAATGGATAAGATGAGCAATAATTTCTTTGGATCTGATAGTGAAAATGTTGAAGGAATGAAGATGGAAACTAGCTGGGGAGGAACTACTTCCTGGTATATAGCCTTAATAGCTGCAGCTATAACTGCGGGTACTATGGTAGTGGTTTTCCTATATGTTCCTGAGGAAGAGTCATTAAAAGTCGGAAAGGAGCATATCGAAGATTATGAAGATATAATGGAGCAGGAAGAAGATATACAAAAAGAAGAAGAGGAAGAAAGAATGATAGTCAATTAAAATCCCTTTTCTTTTAATTATTTATATTATCACCAGTAATGTCTAAAATATATAAATAGGCAATGTAGGATAAATATTATTTTCATAGATATTTGAGGAAAAGATTATTAAACACCTTAATCGTAGACATGAATTCGACACTGTCGATAGGTATCGAAACCATGATAACACGGGTCACAGAGGAAAAGGATAAGGAAGATATCCTTGATTTGATGGAACCATTGATAGCTGAATGGTTCAACAAAAAATTTGATGCACTTACAGAGCCCCAAGGTTATGCAATACCGCTTATACATGAAAGAGAGAACGTTCTAGTATCGTCACCGACGGGTTCAGGAAAAACACTCACCGCATTTTTATCTATAATCAACGAGTTGTACAAGCTGGACAAAGAAGATGAGCTGGAAGATAAAATATACTGTGTTTATGTGTCTCCCCTGAAAGCATTGGCTAATGATATACACAAAAATCTAGAAGAACCACTTGACGAGATAAAGGAACTTGCTGAAAAGAAAGGTATGAAGGTTCCTGAAATTAAGACAGCTATCAGGTCTGGAGATACATCTCAAAAAGAAAGGAGGAAGATGGCCAAGAACCCGCCACATATCTTTATCACAACTCCTGAAAGTCTGGGTTTGGTATTATCATCGCCTAAATTTAGAGAAAAATTCGATGATGTACAGTACTTTATTAACGATGAGATACACGAGATCTCTTCATCAAAAAGAGGAGTTTTCCTTTCATTAAATACAGAACGTCTAGAAGACCATGTAAAAAGTGAGATGACAAGGATAGGACTATCAGCAACACAAGCACCGATAGAAGAGATAGCCAAATACCTTGGAGGTTTTGAGAATGGAAAGCCAAGACCTGTTAATATTATAGAGGTCATGGGGGAGAAAAGATTGGACCTATCTGTCATATCCCCAGTAGAAGACATGACTTTACTGCCTTATGAGATAGTCAATTCCAGGATGTACGATAAGTTAAAGGAGATGGTCCTGGATCATCGAACAACTTTGGTATTCACTAACACACGTAGTGGTGCTGAGAATGTTGCTTATAAATTGAAAGATAGAGGGATAGAAGAGATAGCTGCGCATCACGGCAGTCTAAGTAAAGAGACCCGATTGGATGTTGAAGATTCATTAAAATACGGTGAATTGGAAGCAGCTGTGTCTTCAACATCATTGGAATTGGGTATAGATGTTGGTTATATCGATCTTGTTGTTCAGGTGGGATCACCTAAGAATGTGGCTAAAGGACTGCAGAGAGTAGGTAGGGCAGGTCACTCTATAGGTGAAACCTCGAAAGGAAGAATGATCGTTTTCGAAAAGGATGACTTGGTAGAGTGTACTGTTTTGACATATCAAGCCTATCAGCATGAGATCGATAGAGTAAACATACCTACAAACAATTTAGATGTATTAGCCCAGGCTATAATTGGAATGAGTATCGAACACAGGTGGGATGTAGACGAAGCTTATGAACTCATCAAAAAATCATATTGTTATCATGATTTATCCAAGGATGATTTTCTAAGTGTTTTGGATTATCTAGGAGGAACAAAACTAGAGAAAGTATATCCTAAGATATGGTACAATGAAGATGAAGGAGTCATCGGTAAAAAGGGTGGCTCTCAGATGCTCTATTACATGAATATAGGTACGATACCTTCTGATTCGAGTTATAGAGTTTATTCTGATAAAGGGGTGCCTTTGGGAACGCTATCTGAAAAGTTCGTGGAGAGATTGGCTAAAGGAGATGTTTTCGTTCTTGGAAGTCATTCGTACGAATTCCTGCATACGAGAGGGACAAAAGTTTTTGTTAAGGATGCTGCAGGTAAGAAACCAACAGTACCCAGCTGGTCTGGTGAGATGCTTCCAAGAAGCTTTGATCTATCTGTTGGAATAGGCAGATTCAGAAGAAAGCTATCTGAAAGGGTGAACGATGATGATGTTCTTGACTGGCTTATGGATAATTACCACATAGATAAGGGTTCAGCCCAGACAATCGTAAGTTATGTCAAAGAACAGATGGGTGTTATCAAAGATTTACCGACAGATAAAAGGTTACTTGTAGAGGGACATATAGACCAGGATGGTAAATATAATCTGATATTCCATGCATGCTTTGGAAGAAGGACAAATGACGCACTGTCCAGAGCTTTCGCTTATAAGATTTCTAAGAAATATAACTGTAATACGAATGTGTCAGTTACAGATGACAATTTCATGATAACTACTCCTAAAAAGATAGAGATAGATGAAGTGGTCGATCTTGTTGATTATAAAAATATTGATGAAACTTTGAAGAGCTGTGTTAAAGATACTGAACTATTCAAACAGAGATTTAGACATTGTGCAAGTCGAGCTTTGATGATATTGAGGAATTACAAAGGTAGAGATATTTCAGTATCAAAACAGAAATTGAGGTCTAGAAAAATACTGGACAGACTTCATAGTGTTGATGATTTCCCGATAATTAAAGAAACTTACAATGAAATTCTTTACCAGGTTTTAGATCTAAAACATGCTAAAGAGGTCTTGAAGTGGATAGATGAAGGTGAGATGGAAGTACGTATAGAGGACTACAATAACACACCATCACCATTTGCTCACAATGTAATAATGGTAGGAGTCTCCGACGTTATAATGATGGAGGATAAGAGTGCTCTATTGAGACAGTTCCATCAAAAAGTGCTAGAACAGGTGATCCCTAAGGAAGAGATAGAAAAATTCAAGTTTGAAAGTGAAGTTGTCGAAGAATATTATTTTGAAAAGAAACCTACATTTAACAAGAAAGAAGAGATGCTGGACATAATCAAGAAGTTACAACCAGTCCATGTATTGAATGAGAGAGGTAATAACATATTCAATCGTACAGATAAACCATTCGATACAGTTAGAAAGTGGTCCAAGGAGCTGTTGAATGATGGAAAGATACAATCCATCTGGGTTGGTGATGTTAAATATGTTCTTACAGAAGACTTGGAAGTTTATCTACACTCCTTGGATCAAGGTGAACAGCCTCACGGCAGTACCCCAGTTATCGAATCCTTAAAAGAAGGTGTCAAGACTAAAAAACAGATTTACGAAGAGACTAATCTGAGATTGAAAGATATCGATAATATAATAAGAGATATGGAGAGAAAACTGCTTGTTACTAGAAAAGGTATAACTGAGGAAGGGAAATTCAAATATGGTTTGCTTGAAAAGGAAGATACGAATCTTGAATCTGTTGAGAATATTATTTCAGATCATCTCGAATATGAGGCTCCTAGAAGTTTAGAAGAAATAGCCTATACTTTGGATCTTGGAGAGGACTTGACTCAAAAAGCCCTAAACAATTTGGTGGAGCAGAACAAAGTTGTCTCAGGTAGACTAGTTATGGGTGAAGGAGAGCAGTACATGCTCCATGAAGATTATCAATCATTAAGATTCCCTGAAGGAGAACATGTATCAGAGGAAAAGATAGCTGAATACAAGGCTGAAAAACAGTTCGGTAAAGTGGGTTCGATAGAAGAGTACTTCGAATTATTCACAGAAGCCAGCATGTCATATGATGTCTTCCACAGAGTAGAGAATTTTTCACTTGACAAATGGAAGGAGATGAGAGAAAATGGTAAGATAGTAGAAGGTAGATTCATCAAAGGAAAAGTAAGATATGCCTTCAAAAATGATATACCATTATTTGTTGGAGCTTATAGAGAAGATAGCGAACTTAACGAAGATGAGAGAAATATATTACATCTTATACAAACTGGGGAAGCTAGAACGTTGCGTAAGTTAAAGAAGAAAAGTGATCTAAAAAATGATAGAGTCAAAGAGATAGTTAAGAAGCTTGATAAAAATCTCTACATAATTAGAGAATATACAGGTAAGGAAGGTTGGTCTTCTAAAAACAAGTATAGAGCCCTTGATATTGAACCAGTAGATAAAGATGTAGCTAAGAAAAGGATAGTTAGAAGATTTATAAAAGGCAACGGTCCTATTTCATTCTCTGATCTAAGATATCAGACTGGATTCAACGGAAGGGAAGTTGAATCGATCGTATCACGTATGATCCATGAGGGCGAAGTAACAAAGATCCAGGTAGGTTCTTCAAGCAGGGAACTTTACTTACTGCAGGATGAAGTCGATATTTTGAAAGAGGTCTCTGGTAATGAGCATGAGAAATTGAGGATATTGTCAAAAAGAGACCCGTATACCAGACCTATGTGGGCTGAAATCTACTCTCGATATGGCGATGACTGGGTATTTCCTATAGTTAAGGATGGTGAGGTCATCGGTGGTATAGAGAGATGGAAGATGAGTGGATGTATAGAAGTTAGACATCTAGACCTTGATGATGAATCATGTTTGGACGAAGCTCTAGAAGCAATAGATGAGATGATGGAATATCATAATCTTGAAGGATATGATATAGTAAGGATAAGGAACCATCAAAATAAGGATGTCTCGACCTTATCAGAAGAGAAATTGTCAGTATTTTTTGAAAACGGATATACCATGATCCAGGGTATGCTGGTGAAAGGTAATATCGTGGAAGATGTATTAGAAGAAGAAGACCTGAAAACTTATGTCCTTTACAGACAGAAGGTGTTTGGTGATAAATATACAGATCCAAAAGAAGCATTGAAAGGGATGAAGGGGTTAAGGTCAGATTTTGAATTAAGGCCTAGAGTAGATGAGTTTTATTCACTGGACTGGTTGTACAGAAGAGGGGAAGTATACGCTGGAAAGATGATACCATCTTATTATTTATATGCATTACCAAGGGAAACTTCCATTTATAAAACAGCAAAAAATGTAGACATCGATTCTGCAATGGAGACAGTTCAGAAGATAATCAATGAAAAGCAGCCGGTTCCAAAAAGGACCATCTATCATCAGTCTCCATATAGTACAACAAGAACAAAAGAGGCAATCGATGACCTTTATGAAGGTCTGGTCATAGGCAGAGACCATGAAAATAGATACGTATTAACTCCACCAGCTGAAATATCACCATGGAATGCTAAAAAAGAAGTAGTCAAATGGATGTTTGAAAACTTTGGTGTGTTTTCAGCAGAGCGATTATCTTCTTATCTTGGTATTAATTTCCCTATGGCTGAGTTGAGAAAGATCTTATCAGTACTGGTTGAAGAAGGATTAATGGTCAAAGGTTTCCTTAAAAAGAATGATGATACTGTTTACTGGATGCTTGATGAAGGTATTGATGAAATAGAGGATATCAGCTTTGAAGGAGATTTTGTTCTCAGCACCAAAGATAGATTGAACTTGTACTTTAGAGATGAGATAAAAGATAAATTTGATCTTGGTACATGTCATGTGGTCTTTGATGGTCCAGAAATGGTAGCAGCCTTCACAGCTAGGATATCAGACGGTTTGGTAAATGTGAAGAAATTTGAGGGGCCCAATAAATATAAGAAAACAATAAGGGAATGGGCCTATGATCATAATATGGGTGTAAGGATAGACAAAAAGAATAAAAAGAAAAGGGTATCGGATTACGAGATCCGTAAATGGTATGAAAATACTAGAGGTATATGATCACTCTGTTTTTTCTTTATTTTTTACGCTTGCAGATTCATGAACTTTTAGTTTCTTTGCTTTGACAGTATCTATTTTACAGCCAGGACCTATCTTTACTTTGTTTCCTTCCACTAATTTACATTTAGTATTTTCTAAATAGATTTCATTTCCTTTGATTTTATCACTTGTCAAAGAACCGCTTCCTCCAAAACCGAAGGATAAAAGTCCTGAGGAGGCGGCTTCTACTATTATATTTCCGCCTTCTATTTCTTTTATCTTACAGTTTCCTGCAGGGTTAAGATTTATTTCCTCTCCTTTGAGGGTTCCATTTATTTTGAATGCACCACTGGCGTTGAATATGTCTGAAGTGATGTTAGATTCTGCTTTGAACGATCCTGATCCATCGAAATCCTTTACTTCAATATCTGATTGAAATTTTGTTGAACCGCTTGAATCTATTTTATCCGCCTTTACTTTCCCATCGAATTTTGTAGCACCGCTCAAGTCTAGTGACTTTGCTTCTGTATCACCGTCGATCTTTAGACTTCCACTCGAATCGAGTGTTTTCACAAAAACATCACCTGAAATTTTAGTTGATCCTGATATATCTGCGTCATCTGCTTTTAGGTCACCACTCACTTTTGAGGCTCCTGAAGAACGGAATATCTCACAGTTGCAGCCATCTATTTTTGAGACTCCAGAAATACTAACTCTTTTTTGTTTCTTTTCTTCTGGTTTTTTTTCTTCCCTTTCTTCTTTTAACTCTAGTTCTACTTCTTCATCAAGTTCTTCCATCTCTTCATCTTCTATTTCTTCTTCTTCCCCTTCATATCTTGCTTTTATTTCATTGTAGAGTTCCTCTGAGATTTCACCTTTAGCAAGCCTTTCGTCCAACTTTCTTAATATTTCTTTATCCATTTTGAACACCTTTTTGTTGATATAGATAAGGTAGGATTAGTATTTATATTTATTTTGAATATAAAATTAGATAAGCACAAAATCAGATTAAATATCTTCAACTTTAAAGTTGAAAAAGTTAAAATATACGCTTGCTTATACTAAAATGATGAAAGATTATACTGAAGATTTACTGTCTTTATTTTCCTCTAGCACCAGGTGTAAGATAATAGATATGTTAAAAGAAGGTTATGATCATCCTGATGATCTGGCTGAGGAATTGGAAATAACTAGGCAGGCTGTAGATAAACATCTATTAGAATTACATGACTGGGGATTGGTAGAACGGAATGCAATCTTTCCTCCTGATGGTAGACCGAAGATAATGTACGAATTGACAAAGGAGTGTAGGAAATTAACCGCAACACTGGACAAGATAGCAGACAGATACAGAGAAAGTATGATCAGAAGAGCAGAGAATGAGATTGAAAATTACGACATCAAGTTGGCTGAGGGGGATATTAGTGAAAGAGTTTACTTGAAGAAAGTGGAAGAAACGAAGAAAAAATGGAATTATGACGAACTGAAAGACGAAAAACATTAATATCTAATCTCGATAAAGCTGATTGATAGGTTAAAAAAACCAATGTGATTGCCACTGTGGCTTAGAGGTATAGCGATTCCTTGGTAAGGAATAGGTCGCGGGTTCGATTCCCGCCAGTGGCTTCCTCTTTACTTTATAAAGAAAGATAAAAGTATAGAGAGCTAGTCTGAATATTTTTAGAAATAAAATTACAAAAATAGCATACTAGTAGAATCTATTGTTATAAAAAATAAGATGATAAAAAATGGGTTTAATATGAAGGAATTGCTAATTGTAAATCATTTCCCCATATAGGTTCATAATGTAATGTGTTTCCGGTCTGACTTTCAGGTATTTCAAATCCAACCCATAATGTAGTACTATTTCCTGATGTGATGCTATCGGGATCTCCTGCTTTTTCCCAAGAATTAAATTTTGAGCCAGTATCTGTTTCTACTTTGAATGTAGCACCAGTTAATGACAAATCTCCTTCGTCTTTTAGATTTTCTATTTTAACATTGACGTATAGGTAGATATTTCCTTCATCAGGTGTAAATCCCATAGAATCTTCATTCCTTTCTTCAGCATCTAAAATGTCTAAACTAGCAATTTTTGGTGGTGTAGTATCATAAGAGGGAATACTAGCAGTGAATGGGTCTTCTTGGAACCAACTCGGTTCAAAACGTAATGTTTCTCCTTCTCTTTTCTCAGGTATTTCAAAACCAATCCAAAAGGTCTCAGAAGATTGTGGAGTTATACTATCAGGCATATTGTCTGTGGTCCATAATGAAGCGGTATATGTTGTCTGATTATCTGTGACCAACTCAAAACTATATGGATTTATTGATAAATCTTCTTTCTCATTCAAACTCTCAATTTCTACTTTCAAATAAAGGTATACATTCCCTTCGGAAGGCGTGGTATCCATAGAATCTGTTGCACGTAATTCTGCATTTTGTACATTTATTTTAGCTTTTGGATTTAACTGTTCTTCAGTTTCTTCATTCGTACACCCAGAAATAGCCAAACTTGCAAAAATCAGACTAAAAATCAGGATGACTGAAATTAATTTTGTTTTCTTCATTAATAGCACCATTAGTAATAACATGTTTTTTTTAATAAAACTTTTGTTTTTAATAAATACAAATTTAAAAAACAAACCCAAATCTAAGAAATATGTAAATCATTTGAATAAATTAACTACATTTAACTGTTCTTCAGTTTAGAATAGATATTATAATTATTAGAACCTTGATTATAAATTTTCAAGATACTTTAAAGCTGTACTGACATGTAAAGCACTTCCTTTGTACAATGCAGATTCATCCAGATCAAAGTGTGGATTATGCAGTGGTTTAATCAATCCTCTTTCTTCATCTCTAACACCGATGTGTATGTATGCTCCAGGAACTTTTTGTAGGTAATATGCAAAATCCTCACCACCCATACTCGGTTTACCCTCAGTGACTTTATCTTTACCGAACAAGTCTCTAGCAGCCTCTCTGGCAATCTCAGCTTCTCTCTCAGTATTCAGGGTAGGATGTCCTAATTTTTCATCTTCAAATTTAAAATCTAGGTTGTGTACGGATGTTAACGATTCTCCTAATTCTTTCGTTCTTTTCAGTATTTTTTTTCGTATATTTTCATCGAATGTCCTTATTGTACCCTCCATTTCAACTCTATCTGGGATGGCATTCCATGCATTACCAGCTTTTATTTTAGATATAGTAAGTATTGCAGGTTCACGTCTATCTATCTCTCGGTTCTGCATATTGTAGAGAGATGTGATCATCTCTGCAGAAATGGCTAAAGGATCTTCAGTTTCATGAGGTCTAGCTGCATGTCCTCCTCCGCCTATAATCTCCAACTTTATTTTATCGATACAAGAGTGCATCGGACCGTCGTTTATCATAAAATGTCCCGATCTTCTATCTATTTTTACATGCATGCCGAAGACAGCACTTACGTCATCTAGTAGACCTGTTTTGCTGATTAGTTTAGCCCCTTTACCACCTTCTTCAGCTGGTTGAAAGATCAGTTTGATATCACCATTGATTTCTTCCTTATTCTTTGAAAGAACATGAGCAGCACCCAACAACATAGCCATATGTCCATCATGTCCACAGGCATGCATGATACCATCGTTTTTTGATCTAAAACCTTCCTTGTTTGGAATATGCTCAGGATCGTCTGTTTCCCTGATAGATACTGCATCTATATCGGCTCTCAGTAACACTGTTCCTTTATTGTCTTTACCTTCACCCTTTATGATACCTAGAACACTGGTATCTTCAACATCATTTTGCTTATCTTCATCGTATTCATTTTCGATATCATCTATATCTAGTAATCCTTCTTTGGCCTCGATCCCCATGTCTTTTAGTTTTTTCTTGATAAAATCAGAAGTATTTTTTTCCTGAAATTCCAATTCTGGAAATTTATGAAGCTCTCTTCTGTATTCTATAATCTTGTCTTCAATTTTTTTACACTCGGACAATACCTTCTTAATATTCATGATAATTACCTATAAAAATAATATTGATTTAATCAGTATTAATCTTTTAGTTAGAAATAGCTATTGATATAGCAATTTTGTTTAGATAGTAAATTTTAATAGGCACGGTTAAAAAAGTTTCTATAATGGTTGATATTTTAGTCAATATTTTATTTAATACCAAATAATAATTTGTTAAAAAACATCTATTAGCTATTGAATTCAAGATAAAAGACGATCTATAATTTTTTATTTAAATAAAGATAACTAAACATAAACTTAAACGTATTTTTTAAGGACAGAAAGCTTTACTCCTTTTTACAAGTGGGTGTTCATTATGATATGAACCATCTTAACAATAATATCTATATGATAAACTTTTATTATTTTAAATCAAAGGAGATATATATTTATATATTTTTAGAAGCATATTTAGTTAACGAAATTACTCTTTTGGTAATGCATCTAGAAAGCTCTAATTTTTTACAAATGGAATAATTTGTATTTCATTATCAATTCAATTCTTTAAATGATGGGATAAGTATTGTTTATATATACTTTTAAAAGGTAAATACACTAATGCATAATAAAATATTTAAAATATTTACTAATTTAGCAATTACAAATAAATTTTTATAAGATAAGAAAGTTATCTAGTGATTGAGATTATATGAATGTTGGAAGAAAAAAGAAACTTTTCAGTATAGTATGTGTTAGTCTACTAGTGATGACTTCGGTGGGACTGCTGGGCTGTTTAGAAGAGGAAGATAAGGGGAACACGCTTCATATAGCCATGACTCGTGAACCTGGAGTAATAGATCCGATAGGTACAACTGGGGATTACGGAAGATACGTAAATCTACAGATATTTGACTCATTCATACAGAACTATCCTGATGGAAAGCCAAACTGTGATGGTAGAGCTGTATCTGAAAGTTATGATGTGAGTTCAGATGGATATACGTATACGTTCCAGATAAAAGAAGGAATAAAATTCCACAATGGAGACGAATTAACAGCTGAAGATGTAGCGTTTACTTTCCATGCTATTATGGGAAAAGCAGACGAAATGTATGGTGTAACAGGAATACCAGAATCAGTCATGAAGATGCACCTTGACGATGTTGAATCCGTAGAAGCGACTGATGAATATACATTGGTTATAGAAATGAAAGAACTATATCCTGGATTATTAGAAGGATCTTTTGTGCAAGATTTCTCTGTAATTCCAAAGGACTACATCGTAGAAAATGGATACGAGAAATACCAGGATAAAATGATAGGAACTGGACCCTATAAATTCGAAGAATATGTGCCTGGAGATAAGATAGTTTTCAAAAAGAATGAGGACTATCGCTTAGATGTTAATACTGATAAACTAGTGTTACATTTCTATGGGGATCAATCCTCTGCAGTAACTGCACTTAGAGCCGGTGATGTTCATGCAGTACATCCCGTTGATACAACATATTATCAGGACTTAAAAGGTGTAGATAATGTAAAGACAAAAGTATACAACCATCCTGGAGCAGTAAATATAAAGTTCAACCATAGGATGGACGGACCTTTACAGGATGTAAGGGTTAGAAAAGCCTTTGCATATGCTGTCGATAGCGAAGAAGTTATAGCTTTAAAAAGAAAAGAGTTAGCTATCAATACTAGATATCTATATCCACCTGGACATCCAGCTCATCCAGAAAATCCGAATCAATATGACCAAGATATAGACAGGGCTAAAGAACTACTTGAAGAAGCAGGCTATCCAAACGGAGTAAAACTGACCCTTTACACCAATCCTGGTGATAGAACAGACGAGATGACAGTGGTTAGTGAACAGGTGGCTGAAGCAGGTATAGACTTAGAGATTCAATCTATAGAATGGGGTACGTTCGTAGAGATGATGTCAGCAGGGGAAACAGAGATGAATTTCCACCATCTAACAGCGGGACCTTCTGGATACGATAAGATGAATTATTACATGGGTACGAGTGCCAAAAATTTCTGGGGTAATTTCTACAATGATTCTACATTCAACGACATGATGAGAGATGCAATGAAAACACTAGATTATGATGACAGAATGCAGAAATATGCAGAGTGTCAGGAATATCTGATAGAGGATAACATGGCTGTGTATGTTGTTGGATTTACAAGACAACCTATCGTATATCATGAATCAGTAACGATTCCAGAAGAGGCGTTCACTCCATACATGTACGACGGACCGTATTATAAGACACATCTTTGGGAAGTAGAAGAATAGTGACTCAAACTAGCACAAACCCTTTTCTTTATTTTTAATAATCAAAAACAGGGATAAATATGTTGGAGAAGTATATAAAAAGCAAGAGGAAGAGATTCATCATAATGAGGATCATCAAATCCATCCCGGTTATTTTGATAGCTACATTCATCGCTTTTGCTATTTTAAGAGTTGGAGATGTTAACCCTGCAAGAAGAATTTTAGGACTTTATGCAACTGAAGAAAGGATACATGAATTCAATGTAAAACATGGTTTGAACAATCCATGGTACATTCAATATGGAGATTGGATGTTAGGCCTCTTTAGAGGGGACCTGGGTATATCTTTAAGATGGGATATGCCTGTAGCGGAGTTGATCGAACCAAAGCTTCCTATTACCTTTCAATTGATGGGATTAGCTCTTCTTATTTCTGTGATATTGGGGATAGGGACAGGTGTTGTCGGTGCTTTACATCCTAATACTTGGATAGATTACTTAGCCTCGGTCCAAGCCTTATTTTGGCGGAGTGCACCAAGTTTTTGGGTAGGAACTATATTTCTGCTGATTTTTTCATTTCACCTCGAGTGGTTTCCGCTCGGAGGTTATGAAAATATATATTATCTGATATTGCCAGCTTTTGTCATCGGAATTAGACTACAAGCTGTTATAGCTAGACTTACGAGATCCAGTATGTTAAATGTATTAAATAAAGATTATATAAAAGCTGCACAGACTAAAGGATTGAAAAACAGGACAGTTATTTTGAAGCACGGTTTAAGGAATGCACTGATACCTGTGGTTACAGTTATCGCGATGAGAATGCCTTGGTTGATCGGATATGGTATGATAATAGAAAAGATATTCAACATACCTGGAATGGGACGATTTATCTTCGAAGCGACCATGGCTAGGGACTTCATAGCTGTTCAAAGCAGTATTTTATTGATGATAATAGTAGCTGTGATTGCCAATCTTTTAGCTGATATTGCTTACACATACATTGATCCAAGGATAGAACTCGGTACTTCAGAGGAGGTATAATCATGACTGAAAAAGAATCATATTTTGGAACTGAAGGTGTAGATATCGAGGAAGAGATTAAAGATCTAAAAAGAAAAGAAACCAGCCAGATGCAGCTTGTATGGCTAAGGTTCAAACGAAATAAATTGGCTTTATTTGGCATGAGTGTTCTGATAATATTGATCTTAGTAGCTATCTTTGCTCCTTTTATAGCTCCTCATGACCCGATAAAAACTGATGTTTACAACACAAGGGCTGATCCTTCTTGGAATCATCTACTTGGTACAGATCAGTTGGGTAGAGATACACTTACTAGACTGATGTACGGTGCAAGAATTTCTCTTATGATAGGGATACTAGTGGTTTTTATATCAGGAGGCATCGGAGTCACATTAGGTTTGATCGCAGGTACGACTGGTGGATGGGTAGATGAGATTATAATGAGATTGGTAGATACATTCCTTGCTTTCCCAACTCTACTCTTTGGGTTGGCTTTAGCCACATCACTTGGTTTTGGACTTTACCCCGTCATTATAGCTGTTGGTCTGGTTATGTGGACTAGATTTGCGAGAGTGACTAGAGGTGAAGTATTGTCCATTAAAAATGAGGGATTTATCGAGAGTGCAAAAGCTATAGGTGAAAGCAGGATTAGTATTATTTTTAGGTATTTCTTACCGAACATTTTACCTTCTATAGTTGTCATGGCTACAATTCAGATGCCCTGGGCGATCCTTGCGGCAGCAGCTTTAAACTATCTTGGTGTTGGTGTCCAACCACCAACAGCTAGTTGGGGTGAGATGGTGAACTCAGGGGCTGTATTTATGCAGTTCAATCCATTGATGGTTACTGTTTCGGGTTTGGCTATAGTGGTAACCGTTTTAGCATTCAATTTCATGGGCGATGGTTTAAGAGATGCACTTGATCCAGTTAGAAGAGGTGGCTCCTGAATGAAAGATGGTATAAAAAGGGGAGAACCATTACTGGAACTTAAAGATCTTAAACTTGAATTTGAAACAGAAGAGGGTATAGTAAAAGCTCTTGACAGCATAAATTTGGTCGTCAAAAAAGGAGAGATTCATGGATTGATAGGTGAGACAGGATGTGGTAAATCTGTCACCAGCCTTGCTGTTTTAGGTTTGCTTGATAAAAACGCAAGATTGATGGGCGGAAAGATATTATACAAAGGTAGGAACTTATTGGGATTATCTGAAAAGAAATTGAGGAAAGAAATAAGGGGTAATGAAATAAGTATGATTTTTCAGAATCCTCAAACCTCTCTAAATCCAGTATACACTGCTGGTAATCAGGTTAGAGAATCCGTAGTGCTTTATCAAAGTAAAGATAAAAATGAGGTTAAACGCATAGTTCTCAGTGAATTAGATAGGGTAAAACTACCTGATCCAGAGGATGTTTATGAAAAATATCCTCATGAATTGAGCGGAGGCATGAAACAGAGGGTCATGATCGCGATGATGCTTGCTTGTAAATCTAATCTTCTCATCGCAGACGAACCGACTACCGCATTAGATGTATCGATACAGGCTCAGTTTTTAGAGGTATTGAAAACATTACAGGAAGAGATGGATTTATCTATATTATATATCACCCACGATATGGCTGTAGTTTCTGAAATTTGTGATATAGTGACAGTCATGTATGCTGGACAGATAGTCGAAACAGCTAATGTTCAGGATATATTCAAAAAGCCAAAGCATCCATACACTCTTGGTTTGATCCATTCTGTACCAGGCGTTGAAATGTCTATAGATGATTTTAAAACGATTCCAGGAACAGTACCTAGATTGATAAATCCACCTACCGGCTGTAGATTCCATCCCAGGTGTGAATATGCAAGAAAGATATGTCAAAAGGAGAAACCAGACCTGGAAGAAATATCTGAAGAACATTTTGTAGCCTGTCATTTTTGGGAGGAGGTAGAATGAATATATTGGAAACTAAAAATCTAGATAAATTCTTTGGATCAAAGAGAGGAACTGTAAAAGCAGTGAACAATGTATCTATTGAAGTTGTAAAAGGGGAGACTTTAGGTGTGGTCGGGGAAAGTGGATGTGGAAAAACAACCTTGGTTAGAACGATTCTTAAACTGACAGAACCTACTAATGGAGATATATATTTTGATGGAGAAAATATAACAAAGTACAGCGAGAAGAAGATGAAACTATTAAGAAAAAAGATGAATATAGTTTTCCAGGACCCAGTATCTTCCCTCAATCCCCAGATGACCGTTTACGATCATCTGAGTAGACCACTTGAGATACATAATATGGTCGATAATGAAGAAGATAAGATAAGAAGGATAATTGAAATATTGAATATCATGGGATTGAAGGCAGAACACATGATTAGATATCCTCATGAATTGAGCGGTGGTCAAAAACAACGTGTATGTATAGCTAGACCGCTTTGTTTAGAACCAGATTTTTTAGTTCTGGATGAACCTACATCAGCATTGGATGTATCTGTTCAATCTAAAATTCTAAAACTTTTAGATAAAGCTAAAAGAAAATTTAAGCTCTCATATATGTTCATCTCCCACGATATCAACTTGGTGAGGGCTATCAGTGATAGAATAGCAGTGATGTACCTAGGTAAAGTAGTGGAGGTCGGTGATACAAAAACAATATTCAAGGATCCAAAGCACCCATATACAAAAGCTCTTCTAGAAACAGTTCCAACTCCAGACCCAGATAGAAAGGTCAAAATTACGCTTACAGGAGATGTACCTAGCCCTGCTAATCCTCCGCCAGGATGTGCCTTCTCTCCAAGATGTAAGGAAAAGGTTGATTCTATTTGTGAAAGAGAGAGTCCTGATTTGATCGAAGCTTATGGACGAAGGATAGCTTGTCATAAATACAGGTAGATCATACTTTTTAAGAAGAAATTACACAGCGACCTGAAAAAAGAAAATTTACAAGTAAATTTACAAATAGCTTTTTCTCTTTAACCTTATAAAGAGATGATATAATGATCAAAAATGAATTGATAGATTGTTTGTTGAATCATAAATCGATAAGAGAATATACTGATGATGTACCTAATAAAGAAGAGATAGAAACAATAGTTAAGGCTGGTCAGCAGGCAGCTTTTTCATCTCAATTGTACAGTGTCATAATAGAGAAAGAAAAGGATAATATACCATTTGGTGCTCCAATTTTATTCACCATCTGTGCTGATATCCATAAACTTAAACTATTCATGGAGAAAAGAGATTGGGATTTGAAAACCAATGACCTGACATTATTGATGTTTGCAGTACAGGATGCTTCTTATATGGCTCAAAATATGGTGGTTGCTGCAGAGAGCCTTGAGATGGGTACTTGCTATCTTGGTGGAGCACTAATGAAAGCTGATAAACTGAAAGAAAAGTATAACCTTCCAAAAGGAGTATTTCCATTCGTACAATTAACAGTTGGTTACCCCGCTGAATATCCACCTACTCGACCAAGATATCCATTAGATTTCACTCTATTTGAAGATGAATACCCAGATATAGATGATAGCACACTTGAAGAAGCTATGGATGAGATGGACGAAGGATATCTTGAACAGGATTACTACCGGATCTTGAACGGTAAAATACCTATCCAAATAGACGGTAAAGAAGATGAATACACGTTAGATGATTACAGTTGGACAGAACACATTTCCAGGAAATGGGGTCAATGGTTCCAAGAGATTGAAGAACAATTAGAAATAATAGAGGAATGTGGTTTTGAGATATGTCGAGATGATGAATAAGGGTAATCTACAGGTCTTCTAGGTCTATCTCTTCTCCTTCGATGAAAACCCTTTCTACCTTTGATTTTATCTCTAATGGGTCTCCATCTATCACTACTATATCTGCATCCTTTCCTTTTTCTAAAGAACCAACTCGATCATCAATACCACATATCTCAGCAGGATTGATGGTGATAGCTTTTAATGCTTCTTCCTCATCCATTCCTTCTCTCACTGAATATGCAGCCATTAGATTCAAATATTTAGTAGGGATCACCGGTGAATCGGTCATAAGTGCAACTTTCACACCTTTATCTGCAAGGACACCTGGTGTCTCAAATGTTCTATCTGAAGTTTCTCTTTTTGTTTTAGCTGAGAGACAAGGTCCTACAACTGCAGGTATATTTTTTTCTGCTAGGTACTCAGCTATCTGATGACCCTCAGTAGCATGTTCGATAACCATATCAAAATCAAATTCTTCAGCTAATCTGATAGCTGTGATCATGTCATCAGCTCTGTGAGCATGTATCCTTGCTTTAAGTTTCTTTTCTAAAACAGGTTTCAATGCTTCCTTCTTGAAATCTTCTTTTTCATCTTCATCATCTTTTTTCATGTAATTTTCAGTTTCATAGAACGTTTTTCTCAAAATACCTGCTGTACCCATCCTTGTAGCAGGTGTTTTATTCTGTTCCTTGTAGACTCTTTTAGGATTTTCACCAAATGCCATCTTCATACCAGTCGGTTCTTCAAGTATAAGCTCATCTACGATATTAGAACCAGCAGTTTTTATTGCTACCATTTCTCCCCCGATAGGATTAGCTGAACCAGGAGTTATATTTAAAGTGGTTATACCTGCTTTAACCGCTTCTTTTAAACCGATGTCATCAGGATAAATGCCATCCAATGCTCTCAGGTGGGGTGTTATCGGATCGTATCGTTCGTTCATATCCATACCTTCCCATCCTTCACCTTCTTCATGGATGCCTGTATGACAGTGAGCTTCGATCAGGCCAGGTATAACGGTTTTGCCTTCAACATCTATAATCTCCGCTTCATCAGGTATATCGATATCCTTGCCGATCTCTTTGATTTTTCCATCATCTATTAAAATAGAACCTTTAAAAGTACCGTTTGTTGCGGTATTCAACTCTCCATTTATTAGAGCTTTCATGATATCGATTTTCTGTTTTGACTTATCTCTAATAAAACTTATTACAATTTTTCAAGAATACATTTCTATAAAATCACCTAATCTTTCTAAACCATCTTTCAGTTTATCAGTTTTTAGACCAAAACCGATTCTAAAATAATCATCGAAACCAAAAACTTCACCTGGTGCCAACACAACTTTCTTTTCCTCGAAAAACTTTTTACAGAAATCTACTGAGCTATCGAACATATTTGGTATCTTTATGAATCCATTGACTCCAAAGGGATAATACCACTGCAGATCGAATTTTTTAACAAAATCATCTACAATATTACGATTTTTTTCTGCTAATTCTCTATTTTCTTTCAATATTTCTTGCTTCATATCACTGAAAACTTGTTCCGCTATATGATGTCCGAATATAGATGGAGAAATAGTAGTATAATCTTTCCATTTCCAGGCCTTTTCTATGATTTTTTTATCAGCTGCTATCCACCCAAATCTAGTACCGGCCAATCCGTAAGCTTTGGTAAGGCTTGTAGTGCTGATGCCATAGTTTCCAAAACTAGCAACTGGAGGGATAGGATCTTCAACTAATTCTCTGTACACTTCATCACATAATAGATACGCATTATTCTCTTCAGCAATATTGTATATTTCTTTTACCTTATCAAGAGAATGATATCTACCGGTGGGATTATTTGGATTGTTCAAAACGATCAATTTTGTATTTTCTTGAATGACTTCTTTGATTTCATCAAGATCTAGTTGCCAGGTAGGAGGTTTAAGCGAAACTTTACTTACAGAACATATCGATTCTGGAACAGAGTATAAAGCTTGGTAGGTTGGTGTTACAACTACAGCGTGATCATCTTGAGATAATAATGAAATAAAAATGAGAAAATTTGCCTCTTGAGTACCACAGGTAAATAGTATGTTTTCAGCTTTCAGATCGTATAGCTCCCCGATTTTTTCTCTTAGTACCTTCTTACCACACGTTGGGATCACATATCCTACTTTCCCTGTATCAAGGTCAAATCTATCAGAATCTAGACTTCTTATACCACTTTCTGCAAGCATTATATCTGCGTTGTGTTCATATCTAGCAAACCATCTTTCCAACTTAAATTCTTGAATATCCATACGAATCACCTAGATGAATCAATAATAGTTCTCCTCGATATATCTTATTTGCTAAAAAAG
>CAZEXI010000003.1:0-71226 GCA_964516805.1 uncultured Thermoplasmata archaeon | reverse complement strand
CTGCAGATGATATACCTAATAATGTAGATGTGATTTTAACTACGGAGAAGGAATCCGAAGCGATTGAATTCGATAATATCGTAGCTGTAGATGATGATATCAGAAAGGGTGTGAGAGAGGCTCTGTCCCGATTATCTGGAAAAATATCTTACAACCAAATGATAGTAGGCATCGATCCAGGTATTAAACCTGGTGTAGCTTTGGTAGGTGACGGAAAAATTTTAGAAACTGAATATGCGGATTCACCAGAAGATGTAAGAGAGATCATCGATCATTACATCGATGGTTATAATTTTAAAAAAATGATTATCAAGATCGGCCATGGTGACAAGACAAACAGAAACAGAACTATAAATTCCCTCGAAGGGCTGGCTGCGAGGAAAGAAATGGTGAACGAAGACGACACTACAATCTTAGGTGAAAAACCGGACTTAGAAGCCGCTAAAAAGATAGCATTGACTGAGGGCCAACTACTTTCTGGCACCTACGAAATAGAAGCAACTGATGGAGAGATGAGAGAGATCCAAAGACGTAGCAGGATCAAAAGCGTTGGAGATATTACGATATCTAAAAAACTGGCAAAAAAAGTTGTAGAGGGAGAATTAAATCTGAAACAAGCTATAAAGAAACAAAAAGATAAGAGTGATAAAGAAAAAGAAGGTCAGTAGATTCTTTTCAGGTTCCCTAGTACTGGTTCATATATCTTACCGCTGCTTCTTAGATCATTTACCACTTCTTCGAAGTCGTCTTGTGAAATATTTTCTTCTTTCATGGCTTCGTTCATGACATCCTCGTACTGGACACCATTCTCTCCTTCTTCCATATCTTCGATTATCTCTAGAACTAACTCTTCTAATTCTTCGTCCTTTTCTTCGCTCTCTTCTTCCTCAGCTACATCCTCTAAGGAGGTGCTTTCATATTCTGGAAGTACGTACCTGAGAGCGTCTTCTAGCATCCTCTCGTACTGCTCCAAAGGTATCGATGGATAGTGATCATTAGATCTCTTTATACCTGATGCCAATTTCTCGTCATAACCTAATTCTATCAGTTCTTCTGCGGATATATCTTCCATTTTTGAAGCTTCAGAAGCCAGCTCTATTCTTTCTTTCAATCCTCTTGCAGCCTCTAGTATCCAATAATCTCTCTGCTTTTCAGTTGCTTCTTTAACGAGTTCAGCTCTTACAGAGGTCAAGAAAGTTTCATCGTCAGGCTGATAAGTGTTCACCTTTCCTACCACAGCAACAAACAATGGTGGTTCCATATTAGCTAGTGTAGTAGCTACATTAGGCTGATACTGACCTGCAGATATGAAGAAGGTCCCTGTAGGATCAGTAACTCTTGCTCTCCATAACGGTTCTTCAGGAGTACCTCTGTTCTCTATTTCGGTAAGGACACCGACTGCATATAACCTATTAACCTGTGCACCTAAAGGTGTAATCAGATGAGAAGGAGACCTTTCATCTTCACCTTCGATTTCTAATGTTGAATCATTGAACTCTCTAGCAAAAATTCTCCAAGCTACTTCACGTTGAATCATACTCATTTATAACACCTCATAATAAAAGTAAAAGAGTGGTTTAAGGCACTCATACTCTCACCTCGTCTAGAAGTTCACGAGCTTCTTCCTCCACATCGATTTTTTTATAATCGATTTCTTTGGCAATAAGCATAAGACCGTATTCGTCGCTCGTTATATCGCCTCTAGCACGTATAGGCTGAGCTATGAGTTTTTCTTCTAACTCGTCTTTTATGACGTCCTGATTCATCTTATCTCTAGCTATGTCCATAGCTTCATCAAGATCGTATCCGAGTATTTTTTCAGTCAATTCACGATTTATGATAACCGTCAATGCTCCTGTTCCGTCATCAAGTACACCTTTAACTCTTAGATCAGGATCACCATCTACTTTTCCGTGTACTCTACAGGCACCTTTTTGGATAACTCTTCCACATTCTGGGCATCTGAAGATAAGACCACTTCCGCTCTTTACATCTATCATGACTGCATCAACGACGGCATCGACTGCTCCACCGCGTTTAGCAAGTTCGGATATTGTTAATATCGAGCTTTCACTTAGTTGGTCCGCTGATGGCAATTCAGAATCATCTAAAAAGTTAACATCTGCATTATCATCGAAACTTAGTTGAGGAATACCACGCCATGATCTCACGTACCCACCTTTTACAGTAACAACGTCGTCTTCACTCAGGCCAAAATCATGCCATGCACTGAATTGTACTTTACCGCTTTCGTCCGCTACGACTCCAGAATACAGGTCTTTTTCACCGTTTTTAGTGTTAACGGTCTTCTTTTCAACATTCATTATCCTACCTGTGATCTGGATATTTCTCATACCTTCACGTATGTTCTTTATGTCGCAGAGCTGCGGCTCACTACTATATGAAGGTAATTCATCTTTATCTAACTTCTTAATTGAAGTCCTAGAACCTAAATTTAATTGAGGTTTATCGTTCCACATGTTTGCATAGGCGTTTTCGACTTTGATCACGTCACCTTTGTCTACATCTACGTGTAATGGTTCCCATGCTGTGAACGGTATCGTACCTGTATCATCACCTAAAATACCATAATAGATCTGTTTAGGCTCATTATCTACTTCGATCTCTTTTTCGTTCAGAGAAACGATCCTAGCTTTGAGAGTCAGTCCCTGTTCATCTCCCTGTATATCTTCGACTTTCTTATCGGAACTGACATACAGCTCTTGAGGATCTCCCTCATACTTCTTTACGATTGATCTTTTAGCACTTCCCAAGGGCACTCCATACACATCGATGTATGTATTGAGTTCCTTTTCGATCTGTTCTTTACTTATTTCTTCATTTAACGCCCGGTTTATATCTTCTATGTGGGGCGCGAGTTCTTCTTTATCTGACATATTTATTCACGCTCGTTTTTGCGAATCAATGTCCTTCGCATTCTTCAACAAATCATTACGTGGTTTTTCACACTCCTGCGAAAGACAGTTTCAGTGAGGTATTAATGTTATTTAATCATTTTCAAGGGGGGTTGGTAAAAGTACGCTACAAAAAAATAAGAACATCCTAATGGATGAACGTCAATGAAACTGGTGAAAGTGGAAAATAAAAATTTAAAACATAGAAAAAAGAAATGGTTTTACTCTGGATATTCTTCCAATTTCTCAAAGTTATCTTCTATATGATCTATTATTATTTCCCTGTCTCTTTTAAGATGTGACTCGTACCAAGTTTTTATTATATCTTTTAGTTCATCGTGCATATCTTCTACTTTATCGTCATCAATTGGGAATTCAGCATCGAATATTTGATATCTAGCAAATATCCTCTTCCATCCACTGTATTTATAGTATGTTTCTCCTTCACAGTATTCAAAGAACAATCCTAGATGTAGCGTGTCCTCTTCTGTATAATATTCTAGTAACAACGTATCTCCCGTTCTGTTGTCTTCCTGTGTTTTGTCCATAAGTTTTATCTTTCTGACTGCAGAAAAATCAAAATCATCTCTAAAGTCCCAATTTTCTGGGAATTCCTTAAAATGTGCAAATGAACTGTAATCAGGTTGTATACTGAAATGCACATTCAACTTTTCGAATCTTATCCATATTCTCCAGAAATCCTTTATGAACTGGCGATTCAATTCTGCCATTCGAGAATCCCTCTCCCCTAAATCACGGAAAACTTCTTCTGTCTTTTCTTCTAACTCAGCGTCAAGTTCGTCGAACCAATCACCAGATTTAGACTTTTTATTTGAAGCCATAATACCACTTTATATAATTTTTTTAAAGACCCCTAAGTAGTCTTTCTTCTAATAGTTATAGGGATATAAAAATTTTCTCAATTATAACAGCGAAAATATCGAATACCAATTTTTGTATTTGATAGAAAATCTCTTCTTCTTGAACTATTATTTATTTTTGATAGATAAGCTTTATATTCTTTGACATCTTATTGGGTAATGAAGATAGCTGGGTGCATTTTTATGAACTGCGAACTTTGTGGAAAAGAAGTGGCGAAAACAAAGACAGTAAATATTGAAGGTTCAGAAATAAACGTTTGTCCTCAATGTGCAAAATATGGTAAAGAAGTATTCTCTACCAGCAGTAAATCTGATACTACAAATGAGATATTGAAAAGAATAGAAAAGAAAAGAAAAAGAAACTCTAAAGGTTTAGGAGATGAAGGTGAGAAAACTCTAGCATTTGATTATTCGGATAGGATAAAAAATGGACGTTTAGATAATGATTGGGATCAAGAAGAACTCGCTGATAAGGTTCATGAGAAGAAATCTGTAATAGCTAAATTAGAGAGAGGCGATATGAGACCAAGTGACGAACTGAGAAAAAAATTAGAGCATACGTTGGAAATAGAACTTCAAGAAAAGATTGAACCTACGAATATAAAAAGAAATGAAGATTCTGGAGGATTGACAATAGGAGATTTGATAAAAGAAGAAAGCTGATGAAGTTAAAAAATTAAATCTTCTCAGCCTTTTCAAATATTTTATCCATATTTATACTGTAATGAACCCTTTTACTTTTTTCTACTAAACCTCTACTCTCCAGACTTTTTAGATTGTTCTCTGCTACATTTCTATCCATATTAAATGAATGTGCGATATCAAATAATCTCATCTCATCTGCTTCAAAAAGCAATTCAAGTATATTTTTCATCAATGGAGGCAGATCTATATTTGCAAGGAGCTTATCAAAATTTAGATACTCTATCGAATTTCGATCAACGTTTTGTATGAGTGTTATATCACTCAAAGGATGCGGTTTAAGTTTATCCTCAAATGGATCCATTATCAGTGTATATCTATCATTTTTTGTATAAAGTGAAAAACGTATCTCGAGAGGTAGTACACCTTTTCTCATATCAGTCCATAGATTTTTCATTTTGCTCAATTTAGGTTCATATTGACGGGGTATCTCTTCAGCATGATGATATTTAGATTTAGTTTTTATAGATATAGGTACGAAGAATTTTGTTATAAATGCTCTGACCATGACTTTATCATGATGTGATTTAGATGCTTTAGCCCATTTGTCCAAGGAAGTAGGATCATAATCAAATGAGGTACAGATACCCTTCCCATCCTTTTCTTTTAATTCTTTGGTAGGTCTTGAAAAGTTCCATTTACCATCTAGATTTGGCTTTAAAAATTTCACCTTCATTTTTTGATAATCATCAACATCGTAAACTGATTCTAAAAAAGATTTGTACTCTTTACCATTTATAAAGTATTCCAGACTAGATAGATAGTCGATCTCTTCATTTCTCCATTGATATATTCGCTTTTCAAGCTGGTTTAATGCATATTCGTCCACTTCTTCATCAGGAGCAAATTCAAGGATTTTTTTGGCTTTCTCTAGTTGCCTGTCCATTTGGATTAGTATGCATCTACTTCTAAAATAATTTTCCCTAAAATAAGTAAAACCTTTATACACCAACATACTCAAAAAACACAATGAAGAGAAAACTGTTAATGGGCGTTGGCAACGATATTAGAGGGGATGACGCAGTAGGAGAGCTAGTAGCTCGAGAATTTGATAATGATGGATGGAAAACTGTTGACTGTGGTTCTGTTCCAGAAAATCATATAATTATGGTTGAAGAGAAAGAGTATGATACTGTAGTTATAGTGGATGCAGCCAATATGGAACTCGAACCTGGAGAAATAAGGATCGTAAGCAGAGAATCATTGAATGTTTTCACTATGAGTACTCATGCCCTTCCTTTATCTCTAGTTATAGATTATCTTGAAGAGAGAGTAAAAGAGGTATATTTGATCGGAATTCAGCCAAAAGATATGAGACTTAAAGAAGGTATGACTACCGAATTACATGAAGCTAAAGATAAGATCTTGAATTTACTGAACTCAGGTGAATGGAGAAATATACAGAAATTAGAAAAGAACAAAAATTAGAAAAAAGGGTTTATGGGTTCAATACCATATCCTCAGCGTTTTTATCGGTCCCTGCTATCAAAAATTCATCCGAAAGCTCGAAACAGTCTTTTGGACATATATCCGCACATTGTCCACAGAACGTACACCTAGACACATAATGTTTTACTTTTTTCTCATCATCTTTGAAGATAAGAGCTTCTGAGGGACATACTTGGACACATAATTTACAACCTATACATGCTTCTTTATCATATTTCAGCTTACCTCTCAACTTTTCAGGGACATAAATAGGAGGATTAATATCTAATTTACCCTCTTCTATAAGCTCTGCTGCGTCATGCATGTTTTTAGGTGCATATTTTACAGGGAATGGATTTGTTGCTTTTTTAGTAAAAAGCTGCTTTATCAGAGTGTATATTGTTGATGTCGGCATTTTTTATCACCTCAGATTGAGCCTCCTAGGACTACCAGTAATGTTCCAAGCAGTCCTATCACGGTCATCGGTACCCAGTAGAAGTAACTTGCTTTATCTATTCTGAACCTAGCGAAAGCTACTCTGATAACGGATACCGCCACATAAATTATTATCAATAATTTGAACAGGAAGAATAAGACATCTGCTGTTAATGCCCACAATCCCATACTCATCATAGGTACTTCTGGACCTCCGAGAGTTATCCATGGTGATATTATATCGGATAAATGATACGGGAAGAATAAAGCTATCATGAGTGAACCAACAACTATCATCTTGACTGTTTCTGCGATGTAGAAGATTCCTAGATTTCTTCCAGAATATTCAACAAATAGACCACCGGCTAACTCTGTCTCAGCTTCAGCTTGATCGAATGGAACTTGAGATAGCTCACCGGGTAATACCGCGAAGAGTGCTGCCAATATCAAACCAAAACCAACTGTGCCAAGAGTTCCGACTTCGCCCCATATAGGATTGTTCCATATCACTGCCAAAGAAAATGTATCCATCTTCCAGGCTAATGTAACGGCTGCTATAGCCAATGGGAATTCATAGCTCATCATCAAAACGAGCTCACGCTGGGCACCTACTGTTGCATAAGGAGAACCACTTGCTAATCCTCCTATAGCCATCGCGACTGCAGGAATAGCTAATAAATAGAGGATCAGGATAAGGTCGCCATATCCTTCAAATATGGGGGCAAAAGGCCCTAAAGGTAGGTAAGCTAGAGCTATCAAAGGAGTTATCAAAGCTACTAAAGGTGCTAAATTAAATAACCAAGGTACAGCTGTATCAGGTATTATAGTTTCTTTCATGAATAATTTCTTTACATCTCTGAATGGCTGTCTCCATGGTGGTCCGATCCTGGACTGCATCATAGCTGTTATTTTTCTATCGAAGCCTTTGTACAACAATCCTAAGAACACACCGATAAATGAAACCAGAAGTGTCAATAAGATTTTAAGTCCCCATGTTTCAGGACTCATTCTATCCCTCCAAGCATATCTTCAGTTTTTTGAACTGATAACTCATGGAGTTCCTCACTATCATAGACTTGTTTATTTCCTGTATTAACATTTACTATTTCTGCTCTATCCATACATCCAATACATGGATCGATACTTGCTGCTATTATAGGTATATCAGCTATCTGTTCACCTAGGAACATAGGCTTGTAAGTAGCCAAGTTATTGTAAGTAGAGGCTCTTACTTTCCAGCAGTCTATATCTTCTTTACCTTCTTTGAACCTGACATAATGCATAGCTTCTCCACGAGGTGCTTCAATTCTACCTATACCTTCTCCATCTGCTTTTTTGAGTTTATTCAATAATGCAGCTTTATTTGATTCGCTATCTATGTCACCTTCTGGCATCTTGTCCAAACATTGTCTCATTATATCTACTGATTGTTCAACCTCTTTTATCCTAACTAAAGTCTTACAGAAAACATCTCCTGTGTCCTCGTATCCATACCTTGAAGGAACTACGTAATCTATGTCAAGATCCCCATAAGCAGCGTAAGGTTGATCTATCCTAACATCTTTCTTAACACCAGATGCTCTGATCGTCGGCCCAACGCCACATAGTTCTAAAGCATCTTGATGAGTCAATATACCGATATCTTTTGTCCTATGTCTTATACTTGGATCACCTAAAAATATATCCTCTAATTTATCATATAATTCTTCATAATACTCGAAGGTTTCATACGCTTTTGGAAGCATATCTTCCGTGATGTCTCTTCTGACTCCACCGAATGTCCACATTGAATAATTAACTCTATTTCCTGAGATTATTTCCAGAAGATCCATTACCTTTTCCCTTATCTTCCAGGTAAAATGAAGATGTGTATCAAAACCGATCTCGTGAGCTGCAACACCTGCCCATAGTACATGAGAGTGTATTCTTTCTAATTCCATCATTATGGTTCTTATATATCTGGATCTCTCTGTTGGAACGATCCCTGCTGCATGCTCACCTGCTGTGGTGTACATATGCTGATGCACGATTGAACATATACCGCATATCCTTTCAGCTAAAGGTATAACTTTTACAGGATTTCTGTGCATACCCATGAACTCTATACCTCTGTGATTCATGCCTGGTTTTGGATCAGCATCTATGATCTCTTCTCCATCTAACTTGAATTCTATCATAAACGGTTCCTTAAGTGCTGGATGTACTGGACCTATTGGTACTTCGTATGTATTATCTTCCTTCTCACTCATCAGAATCACCTCCCTTTCTTTCCTCAGCTTTTTCTTTGACTGTCTTCTCTAAAGTATTTTCATCTTCGTCATGAACATGGTGTGACATTTCTTCCATACCTTTATCATCCCATCTCCAAGGATATTTATCTTCTGGATAATTTTCATCTAACCATAATCTGCGAGAATCTGGGATATCAACAACATCTACACCCAAAAATTCCTGTTTCTCTCTTTCAGTTGTTATAGCACCGGGTACCATGTCTGTGATAGTTGGTATCTTTAAATCATCTTTTGGAAGATGTACTTTCATGTTGATACTTGTTTCTTCTTTTGGATATCCGTAGTTCACATGGAAATGATATATTAGCTCCACAATATCCCCTTTATCTGAACCTGATGTTACAGATAAGTGAGGTACCTGGATCTCAGAAACAGCTTTTACAGCATCTCTAAACTTCTCTCTATCTACTGTTAGCCATAACACCTTCATAGAAGTCTCATTCAAACCTTTCTTAAATTGTTCTTTCTTAATATCAGATACATACTCTCCTAATTTTTTATTGAAAAACTCTTCCAATTCATCCATCTGCATTGGTAAATCTATTTCACTCATTCGTTATCCCCCCTTAATTTTTCTAGATACAACCAAGCTTCTTTTACACCGTTTATTATGTTTTCTGGTCTTGCTGGACAACCGTTCACATAGATTATATGAGCATCATCTGGTAGTAGGTTATCTATAGGTCCTTCTATTGCGTAACTATCATAGAATACACCTGTAGTAGAACCACAATTTCCAACAATGATTACTACCTTAGGATCAGGAGTCTGCTCATAGACTCTCAGAACTCTATCCTTCATCTTCTTTGTCACTGGACCGGTGAATAATAATACATCTGCATGTCTCGGTGAACCTACTAATTTTATTCCAAATCTTTCCGTATCATACCGGGGTGTAATGGCTGCAACTATCTCTATATCGCATCCATTACACGAACCGCTGTTTAAGTGGAAGACCCACAAAGCCTTATCGAAAGTTTTTGATAGTTTCATATTTTACTACCTCTTTAATTTTATAAGACCAGGTATATGTACACCAGAATGACTGCTAATGTACATACCACCCAGTAAAGATAATCGTTAACTATACCTGTATGCCCTTTAACCAATGGTTCAAAGTAATTTTTAAGGGCATTTGTGAAACCCCAGAAAAGGTTATCCCCGCCAACATGGATCTTACTGACATCTGTTGGTGGTTTGTTACCTGATATAAAGGGTTCTCCTTTATGTTTAGTTTTATTATAGGATGAATTTCCCATCCTGTAAATTAGATAAGTAACAAGGGTTGTCAACAGGATGACCAATATCATCACTATTGGACTCCAGAAGTCCTCCAGTAGAATTTCAATCACATTATCACCCCTGCAAAGCTAGTCAAAGCACCGATTGCAGGTTCTACAATTTCTGTAACGATATAGTTAGGGAACAATGTGAATATTACTAGGATTGCAACTAGAATGCCCATTGAGAACAACATGCTCTTAGGCACTTCACCTTTTGTCATTCCTTGATCGGGCCCTAAGAATGCATTGAAGAACGCTTTACCAATAATTGCGAAAGTTATGATACTTACAACAAGTGCTATTATTGCTAGTACTGGATTGAACTTGTACACAGATTCATAAATTAGCAATTTAGAACTGAAACCAGATAAAGGTGGAATGCCTGCTATAAACAATCCTCCCAAAAGGAAGAATATAGTCGTATAAGGCATCCTATGAGCTAGACCGCCAAGTTTATTCAGGTCCCTCTTACCAGTAGCATGGATAACTGCCACAGCTGATAAAAATAACAATGCTTTATACACACCATCATTCAGCATGTGGAACAACCCACCCTGCATGGCCATATAGCCATATTCTGATGAGAAACCTGAGGCTGACCAGGTTGATAGACCTACCCCAACTGCCATAAGCATGTATCCTACCTGTGAAACTGATAAGTAAGCTATCAATCGTTTTATGTCACTCTGGACCAATGCCATGGTGACACCGACAAACATCGAAAGTACACCTAGTATTATAATTATATTACCAGCAATAGATGGGTCCAAATTGAGGGCAAATACATCAAATAACAGCCTGAATAACACGAATAACGAACCCATACTTGTTATGGCTATGAAAGGAGTAACTGAACCGGGAGCTTCAGAATATGCATCTGGTGCCCACATATGCATAGGTACGCTGCTTGACTTCATTGCGAATATTACCAACAACAGGCCAAGAGCGAGTTTGTCTACAAATACACCGCTGATCTGTTCAGAAAGTAATACGTAATTGAGAACTCTGTGTTGACCGTATAATAATCCAATTGAGAATAGTACGATCAATCCACCCACTGTACTGAGTATCATGTATTTTAAAGCAGCCTCTATGCTTTTACCTTTATAGTTATAGAAAGCAACAAGAGCACAAGATGCAACTGAAGTGACTTCAAACCAAACGAATAGGTTGAATAGGTCACCAGTTAGTACCATACCATTTACTCCTGCAAGGGTTAGCAAGAACAAGGTATAGAATTTTCCTAATCCATTGTGACCCTTCATAAATCCAAAGGAATATATGCCTGCAGCTAGAGCAGTCAAAGAAATTGTTATAGTTGCTAGGACTGAATATGCATCAGCTACGAATGTAATCCGGAAATAAGATATTATAGAATCTGTAGGTTTAGGATTTTCAGCCCCATATACATAGAACCAGCTACCATCCGTCAATACTCTGTAAGCAAAAATACCTACAAAAACAACGGTTAGAATAAGTCCTAATGTGAACCAAGCATTTCTCAGCTTCTTTGACAATTTATTCATCACAGGTGTTAGGAATGCGAACAATAGAGGAATCCCAAGTACTAGGGAAGGTGTGTGAACTAGAAAACTCTCTAAATTCATTCTCTACACCTCCTGACTTCAGTTGAATTTATGGTTTTATAATGCTTATATATCATCATGACGAATGACAGCATCAAAGCTGTTGTAGCTAAACCGATTACAATGCTAGTAAGTGTTAATGCATGTGCAGTCGGTAATACCATTTCAGAAGCACTTTCTGCTTCTGTACTTGTCCAGATAGGAGCGAAACCATCTTTTTTATATGCTATAGTGATCAGGAAAAGATTTGCTCCATTTTCCATAAGTGTAATGCCCATTATCATTTTGATAAGATTCTTTTTGAATAATACTGTATACAATCCGATACCAATCAAAGCAACTACTGCGATGTAAGGAATGTTGTAAATCATTTTTTCACCTCTTTATTTTCTTCAATATCGATTGAGCCGCTTCTCTTTGCCATCATCCATAGGATCAAACTTAGTGCTGCTGTAACTTCCATCCCAACTGCTATGTTCATAAGAGTGACTGTTCCACCTGTGTTGATTTTACCAGGATTAGATACCATATCTGGAACAGTTCCCCCAAATATAGAACCTGAACCAGCGAGAAAATTATAGAAAACTGTTGTTCCAAGTCCTGCAAAAGCTAGTAGGATGAATATAGTGAGACCTGTAGATTCTAAAGAAGATAAATCCCCTTTATGATGACCTAAGGCACCATAAGCAGCTATCAGCAATGCTAATGATGAAGCCACAACTGCTCCACCCTGGAAACCTCCTCCAGGAGTTAGATGTCCATGTATTATCAAATATATACCAAAGATTACGATGGGGACCAATAAAACATCAGCTATAGTGCGGACTACTCTAGACATCTTCCAATTCACTTTTCAGCACCCCCTTTCTTTACTTTCTTCATCTTCCGTAATACTGTAAGGACACCAGAAACTGCTGAGAATAATATGGTTGCTTCACCAAGGGTATCAATACCCCTGTAGTCGAACAATATTGCTGCAACGACATTATTTGTCTCATCTACATCTTGACTAGTTTCAAGAAAATGTTTATCCATATCGGTATTTTCTGGTTCCCCAAAGTCTTGGATCCTCAATACCCCTAATACCATGAATGCAATGATTATAACAAATGCCAAGATAGCAATTGATTTTCTCATTTGTATTCCTCCTTTCTAGATGTAGATTTGATTGCAAACACATAGATTGCAGTTGTCAAAGCTGCGCCTATAGCTGCTTCTGCTATTGCAACATCAGGAGCCCTGAGCAAATAAAATTCAAGTGATAACAGTAAGCTAGTAGCGCCCAAAGCGATCGCTGCCGATATCAAGTCTTTAAAGTAAACAACTGCTAATGCTGTGATAACAAGACCAATCAAAACTAGTATGTTGATAGCCATATATATCGTCAATTACTCCACCTCCTCATATTCTTCAGCTTTAGTAAGTTCATCTTCAACATCGGATTCTTTCAGATCATCAACTATAGCTTGTTTAGGACTGATACCTATCCTATGAGCTGCCCTAGCTATTGCATGTGCCCCAGTTGGATTTGTAACTAAAAGAGCTACAAGAGCTAAGACAGTATGTATAGCCAAGTTCAAAAATTTTGTTTCTTCTGTTAATATATATTGTCTTGAACTGTATGCTATAACAGTAAAACTCATGAATATAGTTCCGAATGTAGTACATTTTGTAGCTGCATGTAATCTTGTATAAACATCTGGAAATCTATGTAGTCCAATTACTCCTAACCCGTTGAAAACCAACGAGATTATCAACAAAATCAATACAAATATTAATGCATTAGTCATTTTGCTTCGACCCCCTCAAGATATTTAGCTATGAATAATGTTGTAACGAATGAAAGTATTGCGTAAACTATAGCGATATCTATAAACAGTATTTCCCATGTGGCAGCTCCTAATCCAAGCATACTAGCTACAACTAATGTATTTAAAGTATCTAGGGCCACAGTTCTATCAGGAGCTGTCGGACCTAAAAATATCCTCATCGCTGAAATGATTATATAAAGTGCGAAAACCCCAACAGCAATATATAAAGGATCAGGAAAAGTCATTCTGCAAACCTCCTTATCCATTTAACAAATCTTCCGGATATCGTTTCTGTTGGATCTTCTCCAACCTTTATCCAATGTATGTATAAATCGTCTTTTTCATCGTCTACCTCAACTGTTAAAGTACCGGGAGTTAAAGTGATAGAATTTGCTAGGAATGTTATACCAAGATCTGTTTTCAGGTCAGGTTTTATTTTCACTATCCCTGGTTCTATTTTACCTGTTATAACCCTGTAGGCCACATCTAAGTTAGCTTTGGCCATTTCGATGAATAATGGTATGGTATATACCACCATAATTATCCATCTTACTGGGTTCAACATTCTAAAGTTGTTACTTCTACATAACACATGACTAGCAAGTGAAGCGATTATTAGAGAAACGGAAATTCCTATGGCTAGTTCCTCTACACTCCAAAATAATCCTTTCCACACTGGTATCCAAGATGCTTCAGCACCTGCTGCAAAAGTCAGCAAAAGGTATGTGAACAGTGCTAGCAGGAACGTCGATAAGAATGCCTTTTTTTCATCCATTTTATCCACCTAAATCATATATGTAAAAATCATTTTTGTTCCTTAAAATAGGCTGTACTGTGCTACACCCATTGAACGAATTAAATAACGTACACATAACGGTTTTCTTGAGTACTCGAAGATATATAAGTATTTCGTAATTATTTGTTTTATAATATTAGAATGGTTGCAATTAACTAGATGAACCTAGATACATCCGACAATATTAAATATCGTTTCCTTTCTGCAAAACCTGATTATAATGAAAGAAGATTATAGATGTAGCTCATGCGGGATAACTTTAGTAGGTTTAAAGAATACAGTATTTCCTTGTCCTGAATGTGGAAATACTATGATAGGTCGATGTAAAAACTGCAGGGATCAAGGAGCAGAGTACGAGTGTCCAGAGTGTGGATTCAGGGGGCCTTAATCATGGGTAATGTGATGTTGGTATACAGGATAATGCCTGAGGATCCAAACAAAGATCTTGAAGAGATAAAAAGCGAAATAGAAAACATAGTAAAAGAACACGGAGAATACAAGGGATCTAGCGAAGAAAAAGTTGCCTTTGGATTGAAAGCAGTAATAGCTAGAATAGTTATACCTGATGCTGGTGGTCTAGTAGACGATATAGAAGAAAGTCTTTCAAATATTGAAGGCGTACAAAGTGTTGAAGCACAAGATATTACATTGATAGACTAAAAAAAATTAAAAAAATAAGGAAATTAGGTATTTATTTAGGTACCTTCTTTCCATCCTTCTAAATATTTTCTTTGTTCTTTTGTTAAAGAATCGATTGTAATCCTATCAGCTTCAAGTCTGAGTTTTGCAACTTTCTCATCAATCTCCTTTGGAATATTGTAAACTTTCGGTTCAAGACCTTTATTTTTCACTACATACTCAGCGGCCTTCATCTGAAGTGCAAAACTCATATCCATTATTTCAGCAGGATGACCTTGACCAGCTGCAAGATTAACCAATCTTCCTTCTGCTAGCAGATAAAGCTTTCTTCCATCTTTCATTTTGTATTGTATAACATCATCTCTGACTTGCTTCTTAGACTCTGACATCTCTTCAAGCAATTTCTTTGAAATTTCGTTATCAAAGTGACCTGAATTAGCTAAAACACATCCGTCTTTAGCATTTTCTATTTCTTCTTTTGATATTATATCTTTACATCCAGTGGCAGTTACGACAAAATCAGCTTTTTTGACCCCTTCTTTAGTTGGGAGTACTTCAAAACCGTCCATATTTGCTTCAACTGCTTTTATAGGATCGATCTCTGAAACCATAACATTAGCCCCCATGCCTTCAGCTCTCATGGCAATACCTCTGCCACACCAGCCATATCCACCGACAAGGAACTTTTTACCACTCAACTGTAAGTTAGTAGATGTTAGGATACCATCGATAGTGGACTGTCCAGTACCGTATCTATTGTCAAATAGATGTTTCATAAAAGCATCATTTACGGACATTACAGGAAATTTCAGACTACCGTCTTTTTCCATCGCTCTCAACCTGACAATACCGGTTGTAGTTTCTTCAGCTCCACCATAGATACCATCTATAAGATCTTGCCTTTCAGTATGTATCAGAGATATCAGATCCCCACCATCATCTATAACAACATCAGGATCATGTTCCAAAATGCTGTTCAGATTCTTGTAATATTCTTCCTCGTTCTCTCCTCTTTTAGCGAAAACATCCATCCCATATTCTTCCCGTAAAGCCTCAGCTACTGAATCATCGGTTGATAATGGATTACAACTAGCCATTTTTACATTTGCACCAACTTCTCTAAGGGATAATCCTAGAATACCAGTTTTTGCTTCAACATGTAAGGCCATGGAAATATTCTTTCCTTCTAGATGTCCAGAATCTTTGATTTCTTCTTTAACCTTATTAATCACGGGCATGTGGTCTTTTGCCCATTCTAACCGTCTTTTTCCTTTTTTAACTAAATCATTCATCATATCATTCTCCAAATATCAGATATTTACTCATTAGAGAGATCAATCAATCTTTCAGACATGTATCTTAACGTGTCTGATAAACTTTTCTTATTATCATAACTATCATCTAAAGGATCTACTTTTATCATATTTTTTACCGCTCTTGTTATATTGTCAACAATAGTGATATCTGCGGTTCTAGCTGTCCTTGACATTGGATTCAAATCTATAGTTATCACAGTTTTTCCCATCTCTGAAAGAGCCTTTGTTCTATCTCCATCTTCTAGAGGAACAAGGACTACATCTGATGAATATATCCCTTCTTCAGAACATAATGCTCTAGCATGATCAAGATTTGGTATCTTCGCATCGGCTTCTAAGCCGTATACCTCTTTAGCACCATTCTTAACTAGTTTACCTTTTATCTTTTTCAATCTTTCTTCTGTTCTGTGAAATAGATTCACTTCTAATTTTGCGTCTAGTCGTTCAGATAATTTTACAATATCGCCTGGAACAAGGGCTGCCACATTTCCGTTTATTGATATTACTGGATTATCTGCCTCTAACAACTTGTGAACAGCAGCTTTTTCTGCTCTCAAAGCAGAGTCTATGGTTTTTTCTCCTAAAATATAATCAAATGCTTCTCCTCTTCCATGTGCTATTAGTCCAGCCTTGGAGGTAATGCACTCTTCCACTCCATCGACAAGCATTTCTCTTGTTTTTAAAGATTCGTACCTTGGGTGAGATTTTGGTATATCAACGATAGTATCACATTTGTGAATTGCCTTTTAGGTTATAACTATTTTACTACGAGTTTGAAAATTTAAGAAAAATGTTTAAAGTATGTACCACATTTTTACATAATTGAAAAAAGGAAATTTGGTGAATCGACTTGAACTATAAAGAAAAAAGAAACGCGCTAGTAGATAAATTAAAAAAAAGAGGATATATAAAAAGCGATTTAGCAGAAAAGGCAATGCGTAATGTACCAAGACATCTTTTCGTCCCAGAAGAGATGAAAGAGATGGCTTATGTAGATTCACCACAACCTATAGGCCAAGGACAGACTATTTCAGCTCCACACATGGTATCTATTATGATTGAGGCCCTCGAAGTAAAACCTGGACAGAAAATACTAGAAATCGGTGGAGGTATGGGTTATCATGCTGCGGTTCTAGGTGAGATGGTCGGAGATGAAGGGGAGGTATATTCTGTTGAATACCTTCAGTCATTAGCAAAATCAGGAAGGAAAAAGCTGAGAAAAGCAGGTATAAATAATGTACATATAATAATAGGGGATGGTTCATCAGGGTATAAAAATAAAGCACCTTATGACAGGATCTCTGTAGCTTGTGGAGCACCTAGTATACCCGAACCAATGATAAATCAACTTAAAGAGAATGGAAAAATATTGATTCCTGTAGGTGGCCAAATGTATCAAAATCTTATAAAAGGAACTAAAAAAGGAAATAGTTTAGAAAAAGAAAATTTAGGAGGGGTATTGTTCGTGCCCCTTAAAGGAGAACATGGGTTTTAGACAATAGGTTCTAATTTTATGTGAGGACTACCTTTCTCCTCATCGTTAACAATTGCATAGATTCCCGTTTTTGGTTTAATACCATATATACATGGTGTTTTGTTAACATCGACCAACACAAAATAATTGTCAGCCATGTTTTTAATTTCTCTAGATATGTTAAGACCTGGTTTTATGATACCGATACCCAAATCGTCAGAATTTTTGGTATCTGCGACAGCTCTCAACAGTTCTTTAATAGCTATTTCTCCACCTTGAAGGTATTCTAAAGTATCTAGACCATTCATCTCAAGTATAGGTTTATTTTCTTCTCCTCTGACATCATACATCCTTTCATCATATGTCTTTCTAACCTGGTCTGTGCTTTTACCAGCTAGTGGGATCAGCCATGGCTTATCAGATTTAGATGAGAAATAGTCAACAATTCTAAATTTCTTGTTGAAAAGACCTTCGCTGATATATCTAGTCAAATCTTCTTTGAGATTCTCTGGGTGGGTACCACCTGTGAGGACTGCCTGGATACCTCTGTCCTGAGACATAAAGTTCAGGAATATGGGTCTTATTACAGAGAAGAATTCTGGATTACTTACGTTTTCACCGACTTCAAACACAGTATAACTTCCAGCGTCAAATCCACCGTTCAAAAGTTCATCGATGTCTTCAGTACCAGAACTATATTTACCCTTGGGTGCGTTAACTGGCTCCCACTCTTTTTCTCCAGTGGTCTCCAGCGTGTAGGGTTCGAAGCATTTGAACCTTCCACCTTTTAAAGACATGAGATATGCTGGTTGTTTGATCTCTACAGACCTTAATTTCCTTAATCTTATTTCTCTTACATCTCTATCTTCTATACCATATCTATTTAACTGAACTACACCGTCTACTAGGTATTCAAGATCTGGATTTTCTTCTGTCTCTAAGATCATAATAAGATTCGTATTTGAATTTTCAACCAGATCTTTTTGAAGTGTCATAATAAAGGTTTCCATATCAAGATCATATTTATGAGTGATACCTTCTATACTGTCTATAACTAATAGGGATCTTTCTGGTAATATATTATCTATCTTGTCGTATATTCTTTCTAATCCCGGTATTTTTTTATCTAATGATGAAAGTCTAGTCCTGTCAACGGTTTCTGGTGGACCAGATTCTCTTACGGTTTTTAAAAATTTTTGAGCTCCTTCTATCTTCTTTTTTTCTGATTCAGGCATAGATCCAAATTCATCTTCTTCTTCCTCTTCGTAGATTGTTTCAAGGAAGACTTTACTTGCATCCATGATTTGAGCACGCATTTCTTTATCCTCTAACCATGGAAACTGTTTGTAAAGAGCTTGATCAGAAACTCTTGTTGAAAGGTAGAAGCTTTTTTCTGGGTCCTGCATTTCTTCAATGATTTGAAGTCCTAACGTGGTCTTACCAGTACCAGCAGAACCTTCTAAAAATAGTGATGAACCGCCTTCATGCTCTATAAATTTCCTTACTTCACTTGGCATACTTTTTATCATCTTCATTTTTCAAGCACCTCTTTTATTTCAGAAGCCTTTTCTAAAACATCAATCTCTTCAATAATTTCATCAATTTTATCTATTAATTCATCTTTTTGATCTAAATCGCCTATCACTGAAAGAACTGCATTTGTACCCATTTCCTTAATCAGTAAAACAGCCTCATCAGATTTAGCTGTTATCAAGCCAGGGTTATTCTTTTCGAAGCTTGAAAATATCACTTCGCTTGCCCCCATAATCGTAGCTGATAGAGTACTAAAACTTTCACTTTGTTCTGGTTTGTTTAAAAATGAGGCTATTGGAATACCATTTTTTGAAGTTAAGGCGATTCCTTCGATTTTGTTCTCCTTGCAATACTCTTCAAATATCTCTTCAACTTGTTCTTGCGCTTTTATGGTTTCACGCTCCTTGCTATTTTAAGGAACATAAACAGGAAAGTTCCCTGTCAATATTATACCTTATAGTTTAATAAATTCGAGATCCTTAAACTAATTAATTCCTATTTATTTTCCCGAACTATTATATTACTCATTCATTAACCTTAATAATCTTTCTCTATTTAAATTTTCATAGTATTTTACAATCTATCAAATATACCAGAAGAACCCATACCCTTCATTCTCTTTTTCATATCAGAAACCAGAGATTCATAATAGGATAGATGCTCACGGACTCTTTCTAATTCTTCTTTAAGATGTTTTTCACGTTCTTCTAATTCTTTTATCCTGCCTTTTAATTCAAAATACTCTTCTTTAGACTTGATTATTTCTTCACGCATAGTTCTAATATCCGTTTCATCTACCATGTTGGCAACCTCTAAAGTTGTTTCATTTCGTTATAATATTCTCTCGATAAGTCACCCTTTCTATCAGTTTTTGATCTTATCTTGTCCTGATAAGTTCTTATTTTTTTCTTAATCTTATTGGCTTCTTTAATCAATCTTTTCTTTTTTTGCTGAACTTTTTCAAGTTCCTCTAAAATTTCAGATTCCCTTTTAGCCCATTTTTTCTTTTCCTCTATCGCCATCAATGTTTTTTCAGTTTCTACCAAACTGATTCACACCCCTTATTTTCCTTTTAATTTTATTTTCCCATAAACATTAGAAACTTTTCTACTTTCAGTTCTCTCGCAGTTAGGGCAGTAAAGTTTGTTTCCTTTCTTTTCTGCTGCTTTTCTACAGTTAGAACAATATCCTTTTACCACACCAAAATTCTTTCCTTCTGTTGATAAACGTATAGTAGGCTCGACTTGGACAACTTTTGCTCTTACAAGATCACCAACAAGGTATTCCTGTTCTAAATCATCCGTGTAATCATTAGATACTTTTGAAATATGAATCGATCCTTCAAGATCTCTCAATATATCCCTTGATTCACCTTCTACTAATTCAATATCGAGGTTAACTAATGAACTTTTCCTTCTAGAGACTGAACCATAAATTATATCTCCTTCTTCAAGTTCAATTATAGGATTGATTGCTTTTACGTTGGCCTCAATATTGTCTTCGTCAAATTCTAACTTTCCAAGGTAGCAGGAATAAATCTTACCATCTTCCTCAAAAGTACCCTCACCAGGAAGCCATTCCTCACTTGTACCTATTTCTTCACCAGGATAAACGATTTTCTTATTTTTCGAATCTTCCATTTTAATAACCTCTTTAATTCCTTGAACAAATGTCAATACTCAATATTACGAAAAAGGAACCTTTATTTAAAAAGTTTTGTCTAAACTTTTATACCAAATATGACTACTTCGATATTTTTTTTATCTTTAGTATGAAAATCGAAAGTTTTTTTGATAGTAAATTTGTAACCTCTTTCGAGAAAAATTTTGTGATCATTTTCACTTATAAAATTTCTTAGGAAATCAAGTGTTTTAGCATTGTGGATAGTATAAACAAAATCAGATATTTCGAAGGACTTTTCTAGGAATGGTAGATCAGCACCTTTTTTTTGAGACCCAAAAGGTGGGTTCATTAAAACTGTATCACAAAGTGAGTTAACCTGTTCGATATTTTTTACTTCAAATAAAATGTTTTCACTCAAACCCCACTCTGCTGCAGTTTTTCTAGCTATATTTATAGAATCTTCATCTAAGTCAAAACCTTTAATGGATCTAGCACCTAGAAGACCAGCACCTAGAGAGAAGACCCCAGTTCCACATCCTAGGTCTATTACATCTTTATCCTTTATATGTCCGTTTAAAAAGGCTGTAAATAAAATATCAGAGGCTAACTCAGCTGGAGTGTTATATTGCTCTAAATCTGGAGTTGGATTTGGATGAGAAGGTATTTCTTCTAACCTGATTTCCAAATCTTTTTTCTTTATTTTTTTCATAACTGTCCTTCAAAATATGAGGTTTTATTAAAATCATTCTTCTACTGAATGCTGCTGCCAAACGTTCTCAGATAAATCATCATATATTGATCTTGATTCTTTTTTTTCCTCTTCTTTTTTCTCTTTTAGGATATCTTTTATTTTATCTTCTTTTAATCTCCAATAGTGAATCCTCCAATTCTTCCCACTGGGTAGATTAGTTGTTTCCTCTTCTGTGGCAAGTATATCAAAATCCTCTAACATGTAAAATATATCTCTTTCTTCAGAAGATAGTAAATTATCAGTGATAGTTTTATCGAATCCAAAAAGGCTCATAACTCGATCAGCCATATCATTTGCTGGAGAAGGGTCCATATCGTTTTCTTCTAAAACCTTTCTTATGGCCTTCCTTAAATCCTCCAATCTTATCCTATGCACAGTATACCCCTTTCGAGAAATCATATATCTTATTAACCTATATATTTATCGGTCTTTCAATATAACTCCGAATAGCCTTTTTTAAAATATTATGTGTATTTAAATATATTAAATTTTGACTACAGGTGTTGATTTGATCTTATTTATCAATCTTTCTGCCCACTTTAATTTCTTTTTTTTCATTTTTAAATCCACATCTTTAGATGAAGGTTTTTTGAAATCCCATCCATTTAGGATTATCTTTTTAGCTTTAAAATGATCAGATATAAAAACAGCCCTATCTCCATCGGTAAAACCACCAAAATTATAGATCCCTTCTGGTGATTTACATTGACATGTTGATATAACATGTCCTTTAAATTTTGGTGCCCAATTTTTAATTGTTTGAATATTATCTCCATGAGCATGCATCACCATAGGAACACCGTCTAAATTAAGATCTAATTGAAGTTTAGTATTTCCATCAAGGTCTGAAACCATTAAATCCGGTTTTATATTAATCGATTCTAACTTACTTACTGCGGAGCCTGCACTTACAATATAATTGTCCCCAACATATTCAGCAAATGGACCAATCACTTCGACTATCTCCCCTTCGATTTTATTTAGAGGTTCGATCCCATCAGATCCTCTAATTTTGGATAATACCTCAGCTGATTTTCTGTCCAATTCCTCTGAATATTTAAAATCATTGATGATTTCTTTATAGATTGGTTCCCATCTTTCATAATTCAAATTTTCATTCCTCTTCTTCCGCACACTCATCTTCTTCGTGCTGGTCTCTAAAACTTCTATGAGCTAATCCTCCAAGTATTCCTATAAGTAGGCCTAGGATTATGTTTACAGCCACCATCGGGAGAACATTACTTGCTTTTTGCATTCCTATCAATACTCTGATGTAATCGAATGCTGCCCATAGGATGAAAGTAAGAGCAATCAATGTTAACCAGACTGCCCAGAATGATCTTTTTACCTTGCCCTGTGTAAGATACGTGTCTATAACTCTTCCTAACTCATGCAGGAATATAGCGCCCAACCACCACCAGATAACAGTATGAGCAAAGGTCAATACGACTTTGGGTGGTGATGAAATTTCCTGTGTGACAATAACATCCCAGCCTTCGAGGGCACTAGCTATTACGATCAGCACAGCTACTACTGTAAACGGAAGCCATACCGAGCCTGTGCTGACAGCATTCCGGATCTTTTTATACACTTGGATGGATTTCTCATCTATATCGTATATTCTAACCAGTAGATAGAGACCGATGATAAAAGTGATAACACCTATACCAAAGCCGGTTAGACTTGGCAAGGCTTCAATACCATTTATCATAAGATCATAAAGTAGATCAGCAACTCCGAAGAAGCCATAAACTAACAATGCTAATGATATTGGTAAAAGTATCTTTCTTTTAGCCTTCTCTTCTTTAAATGTTTTAACTATCATATAATAAAGGTTTTCAACACTCTCACTCTGTTTAACATAAACAGTTCTCACATGAGAAATATCGACTTTTGATGAAACAATAGGGGTGATGTATTCATCTTCTGCTCCATCGGTTACCAATATAGAGGTATCAGGATTGAGTTTGTCTAAAACTATATCCAATTCCTTGTTTAGTTCTTGATCAGATCTGTATCCAACTGAAGGAGAACCACATATGGTAGCAACCTCAACGTCTTCTCCTTCAGATCTTAATTGATCATACATCGAAACTGCTGAAAGGATAGAATTAGTATCAGAGTCCTCTGGGTCTTTCAAACCTAGAGCTACAGCTGCATCTAAATTAGCTTGTCTACCGATTATAGGTGTTTCGATGTTAGCTTTCTCACCTATGTCGTCATCTCGGTCTACGCATAGGATCAGTTTCTTCATCAACGATCTCCTTTCCAGGGGAACTTATATATTTAATATCAATTATATAGTATTTACTACTCTTTTATTAAATTAAGTATTAACTCAATAGGTGATTTAAGTAAGATATGAATTCACTAAGGGGCATTCCATTTTCCCAAGGCATTATGAGATTATCTTTATCAGTTTTTTCAACTGTTGGTAATTTTCGGTCCAAAACTTTAGATTTTTTAGTCAGACCATCAACATTCAGACTAAAAACTCTCCATTTGTCTCCTCGCTGTCCTTTTAATCTGTAGGCATAGATCGGTAGTAGTCTAGTAGTCGTACATGTATCAATCATGTCTTCAGCCTGCTCTGTCAATTTGCCCCTACTGAAATAAAGGATGTCTTCTTTAGATGATTTGACTTCGATGGGAAAAGATAACTCTCCTCTAACCGCTATCAAATCAATCCCCAAACTACCTGCTGCTCTAACAACGATAAAAGGAATGTTATTGATCTCATTATATTTAGATTTCTCTTTATTAGAGCAAGTTTTTGTTGCACCCTCGATTACTTCTTCATCAGCGGTGAGTATTCCTTTGAGCTCTCTTTCGTAAGGACCGACAGTCATCGTTCTAAAAATATGTTTGTGGTATATAAAGATAACATAAGGGGTTGAGTAAATTTACGGTTCTAATCTACTCGTATCCCTTGGGAATAGTATCGATTCTCTGATATTATCCAAGTCCAACATCTGCTGAACAAACCTATCTAATCCAAGTCCTATTCCACCGTGTGATGGCATACCGTACTTGAAAGTTTCGAGATATGATTGGAAATTCTCTTTCTTTAATCCTATTTCTTCCATCTGGTTTGTAAGAACATCATATCTATGTTCTCTCTGTCCGCCCGAGACTAATTCTTGTCCTTTGTATTCTAAATCAAAGTAAGTAGTCAATGATGGATCGTAATCCTTTCTCATCGCATAGAATGTTCCCTGTTTCAGCCTTGTTGGGAATTCTGTTATGAAGAAGAAATCTGTATCATGTTTTTCTTTCACATATTCCCCAAGCATCTTTTCTCCCTCAGTGTCTATCTCTGGTTCGTCTTCCCATTCTTTTCCCATGTTTTCCAAGATCTTAATACACTCACTGTGTGGGATCTTTTTGAATGGATGCTCAGGCACTTTGATATCTACGTCAAGTAAATCCAGCATATCTGAACCGTTCTTTTTGACGTATTCTAACGCATGACTTATCATGTAACTTGTCATGTCCATGATGTCATCTGAACTCTCGATAAATGACATCTCAAAATCTAGTGAAATAAATTCGGAGACATGTCTTATCGTATCAAAATCTTCTGCTCTATAAGCGGGTCCTATCTCGTATACTCTTTCAAAGCCTGAAGCCATCAACATCTGCTTGTATAATTGAGCACTCTGGGCAAGGTAAGCTTTTTGATCATAATAATCAACTTCAAAGAGGGTAGCTCCTCCTTCAGCTCCAGCAGCAACAATTTTAGGAGTGCTTACTTCAATAAAATCTTCATTTTTGAAGAAATCTCTAAGTCCATTTATCAGCAAGTTTCTCAACTCAAACACTGCCCTTTTTTCTTCCTTTCTCAGGTCAAGAAATCTATTATCGAAACGAGTTTTCATATCAGCGTCTACCTTATCAACGACCCCAAGAGGCAAAGGTTTCTCAGCTTCATTTTCAACTATTATGGATGTTGGTATAATTTCATATCCAAGTTCCGTTTGATTTGTCTCTTGTATTTCACCCTCTACTTCTATAACGCTTTCTCTGGGGATATCAACGATTTCATCGTATTCGTCTCCAACCTCATCTTTTACAACAACAACTTGAAAAACACCAGTTCTATCTCTAACCTTCAAGAATGCGATACCACCAAGATTTTTTGTTTCTTGTAGCCATCCAGCCAGCTTGCACTTTGTTCCTTCTTCTAGTTTGACAGCTTCTTGGGCATGAATTCTTTTCATGTTGAAGTGATAAAAGGGGAGATATAAAAGGATTCAGGATGAGGGGAGAATTTTACCAAAAAATCTTATATGATTTATCCTTACAGTTCTATGGTAACATGGGAAAAAATCGGTACGATGTAAAAAGAGGTCATTTCAAGAATATTGAAGGTGATCAACTCGAAGAACTGATGAAGGAAATCTTTGGATCAGTAGAAAAAGAAGATGAAAAATTGATAACAGAGAATGAAGGTGCTATAGACCATTTAGAAGTATGGACTGAGGGTAGAACAGGTCTTTGGGTCGATCTACAGATGGACGATGATGCAGATGATCAGGTAGCAATGGAAACAATCAATAAATGGAATGACTTTCTTAAAAGAGCTACTGGTTTCAACGCTAAAAAGCGAAGAGAACGTGCCAAAAAGAAGGCTAAAGAATCCTAAATTTCTTTCTTAGTTTTTTTATATCTTTTTTTATAGTATCTTTCTTTCAATTATATTTCTTTATTAGTTTAATGATTAATCTTTTTTATATATCTAGTCAGTAAATACTATATAGCTAAAAATAATTACATAATTTGTGATTTTATGTCGGATGTAAAAAAGCTTGCCAATCCTGCCCCACTGGGTTTGATGGGTTTTGGTATGACTACGGTACTCTTGAATATACACAATGCAGGCTATATAGAGTTATCTAGCATGATACTTGCTATGGGTATATTCTACGGAGGTATCGCACAGCTAATAGCAGGCTGGTGGGAAATTAAACAAGGTAATACATTCCCTGGAGTAGCATTTAGCTCCTACGGCCTATTTTGGTTTAGTTTCGTTGCCCTTGTAATGATTCCAGAGATTACACCAGGTATTGAATTCCCTGGTAAAGCAGCATTGGCTTCCTATCTCGCAATGTGGGGACTTTTTACTGGTTGGATGTTCTTATCCACACTAAAGATGAACAGAGCATTACAGGTTGTATTTGGAACATTGACAATATTGTTCTTCCTACTGGCGATCGGAGAATATAATTCTACGGTAACTACAATAGCTGGATACGAAGGTATACTTTGTGGTTTCAGTGCTGTTTACACAGCTCTTGCTGAGGTAACAAACGAGTACTACGAAAAGACTATATTCCCAATAGGACCTGTTGAATCATAGATGGTCATCGTTAGATATCATAGACCTGGAAAAAAAACTAGAGAATGGGAACAGAAACTGCTGGCGGATGAAGAGGACATGATAGTTTCATCCTTTATATTCCGCCTTTCAAAACCTTTTACTCCTTTTGGAGAAGAACCTTTGATAGAAGATGGTTATCATGGTGTTCTTTTTGATCTTTTTGACAGATGGTACAATGTTGTAAAAATTTTTGATGAAAATAAAAAATTCATTGGATACTATTCTGATATAAGAACACCTCCTGTTAGGTTTAAGGGAGGATATAAAGCTGAAGATCTTTTTATCGATTTTTGGGTCGAAACTGATGGGACTTATTACATTCTAGATAGAGACGAGTTTAAAGAAGCAGATATCAGTGATGAAATCAGAAGGAAGGTAAATAATACAATAGGTGAAATAAAAAAACTTATAGAAAACGATAGTTACCCCCCTAATATCGTAAAAAATTATAAATTATCTGCAGATGAAATCTCCTAGACATTTTAATCATATGATTTTTTTTTAATCAATCGGAACATTTTGAAAACCTGTAAACTTTCATAATTTAGTAAATAATATAACCATCTCTATTTATTGATATATAAACCTATATAAAGCGTCATACAAGGGATATATAAATGAGAGTGTACAGCACTTCAGGAGGCGTCTGACGAAAACTTTTAGTATGTACTAGAATATCGTTTACGTCCCTAACTGCATTCGAGATGATATTGAGGTCGATAGTTTAAATTAGCTATTAAACCTAGCTGTGCTTCGACTTTGATTTCCACTTGAAACAAAGGGGTATTGGTGAATAAAATACCCTTTCAAAACCCATTAATCAAGGAGGTACTACCTATGTCGGAAAACATATTTAAATCCTACATGAATTCAAATCCCGTATTCAAGGGTGATAGGGACATACTGCGCCCTTCTTATATTCCAGAGGAGTTACCCCATAGGGAGGAATATATTCAAAATCTTGCTTCTATTATGGTGACTGCACTGAGAGGGAATCGTCCTTCTAATGTGCTGATTTTTGGTAAAACAGGTACTGGTAAAACAGCAGTTGTCAGGTATCTTGAAAGAGAGATAAACAGATTGAAAAAAGAAAGCATGGAAAGTGAATTGGATGGGAAATTTTCGGAACATAATATAAACAGAGTAGAATACGTCTACATAAATTGTGAAGTAGTTGATACTCACTATGGAGTCATGAAGAATATCGGAAATAAATTCGTTGAGAAATGGAGTGAACAGATACCTTTTACAGGATGGCCGATGGAGAAAGTCTACGAATCTTTGAAAGATAGGATCGATGAGAAATCTAGAGTAGTAATAATAATATTAGATGAATTGGATAAACTAGTATCGAAAAGTGGAGACAGTGTTTTATACCATCTTTCTAAAATAAATTCAGAATTGGATCAGAGTAAAGTAAGTATAATAGGGATTTCTAATAATTTGAAGTTTACAGAATTCTTGGACCCTAGAGTTAGGAGCCGTCTTGGCGAAGAAAAGATGATATTTCCCCCGTATAATGCAGACCAGTTAAAGGATATTTTACTAGACCGTGCACAAAAAGCATTTGAACCTGAGATTCTTGGGAACGATGTGATCGCATTATGTGCCGCTCTTGCAGCTCAAGAGCATGGTGATGCGAGAAGAGCTTTAGACCTTTTAAGGGTATCAGCTGAGATCGCTGAAAGAAATAATGAATCAAAAGTGAATTCAAACCATGTGTATAAAGCTAAAAATAAAATTGAGCAGGATTGTGTTAGAGAGGCAGTGACTACTTTACCAACACATTCTAAATTAGTACTGTATTCAGTCCTATTGAGTGAAGATAATGGCAAACAAAAGTTAACAACAGGTGAAGTTTATTCTGGATATAAAGAATTGAGTTTAAGGTCAGGGATGGATCCACTCACCCAAAGAAGAGTAACAGACCTGATTTCTGAATTAGATATGCTCGGTCTTGTAAATGCTAGAGTAAAATCCTTTGGTAGAAGAGGAAGAACCAAAGAGATCCAATCAAGTGTCCCTAAAACCGAGATAATAAAAACAATAGAAGAGGATGAAAGTATAGAACCAGTAAGTCAGTTGAAATTCAATAAGATGGAACAAACAACGTTGATTTAAACAAAAATCAAAACTCTTTTTCTTTTATTTTCTCAGGTTCTTTTTCTGAACTATTTTCATTAACGTCATCATCCAATAATGACTCATCATTCGTGGTATCTGAAGATTCCTTTTGTTTGTTGTAGATTTCAATAGAATATTCTATCAAAAATGGACTAATTAATATTACTGATAAAGAACCAAATAGATAATACCAGCTATTTTGAGCAACATAAGATGTTTTACCGATCACGGTTAATTTTAGGATACCAAACCAGGGTAATTCACCTCTAGCTTTACCTTCAACCCACTCTTTTTTCACAGGTTCTCTGCATATCGGATCGTCAGGATTCTGATCTATCCTTGGATTATGATCACCCATCGTTATGTAGCCAGAATGTTGATATTGTAATAAAGAATTTAGATTTATTTTTACGTCTTTATTTGCATATCCATAGTTATGAATATAGAACGTACCTGTCATATCTTTCCATCTTTCATTTTCTTGGGACGCATGGTTTTCTAGAGACCAATCTTCTCCATAATCAAGATTTTTTAAAGATGGTACGTCGAAGGACCCGTTGTTGTAATTAAGATAAAGTATAGGTCTGTGAATAATGGGGGTTTCTTTCTTGCCTAAGGGTTTATAGATTAGAACATCACCATACTGACCATATGTTTTATGATCATTCACCTTTCCTTCTACATAGGTTGTTACATCATCGTCACCATTTTCTTTTACTATAACGATATCTCCAGTATCAATAACACCTATATTACTGTCAGGGGGATTTCCAGTTCCATGACTCATGCTCGAAGATTCTATTACTACAAGAGGAGGCCATCTACCGCTATATATGAATAATATACCGAGTATCAGAATTAATATAACAAGTGAAATTAATACATCCTTCCCAATTGATTTTATTTGGTCCTCTAAATCATCCATATTAATCATTACAGTTATAATGTATAAATTATTTATTATCTGGGAGAAAACCAGTATTGATCAATTCTTTCTTAACTTTCTCTACGCCTTTTTCCATCTCTTCGATATTTTTACCACCAGTGCAGACAACTTTACCCGATCCAAAAAATAACATAACTAACTTAGGTTTATCCATCCTGTAAACCAAACCGGGAAATTGTTCAGGTTCGTACTCCACCTTCTCTAGACCAAATGCTATAGCTACAGAATTCAAATTTAATGGATTACCAAGGTCTGTTGTACCCACGATATTTTGTATTTGAAGATTTACATCATCGTTGACTTCTATATTTTTATCAGTCAGAATGCTTTTCAAAAGTTCAACAGTTTTTTCTATGTCTTCTTCTACAGTTGCACCTGTGCATACTATTTTACCACTGCTGAATAACAAAACAGAAGTTCTCAGATCTTTTTTTCTGATTTTATAAATAACCCCTTTGAATTTATCAGGATCATACTCTGCTCCTCCAAGAGCTTCAGAAACAGTGTCTAGATCAAATGATTTTCCCAAAGAAGCAGATGCAACCATATTTTCTACGTGAATTTCTACCATCTTTTTCCCTCCATAAATGTGTTTAATTTTTTTGATCCATATCGAAAATACTCTTCTTTTATATATATTTCTTGTTTGAACAGCGTTTGTTACTCGAAAATAAAATAAGTGTGGTCATTATTTGGTAGAGTATGGATAGACCAACTGTAGATGAGTATTTCATGGCAATGGCTGAGTTATCTGCATCTCGGTCAACATGTTTAAGGAGACACGTTGGTGCAGTGATAGTAAAAGATAAGCAAGTGATAAGTAGTGGTTACAATGGGGCACCAAAAGATCTTCCCCATTGCGAGGATGTAGGATGTAGAAGAGAGCAGATGAATGTAAAATCAGGAACTAGACATGAATTATGTAGAGGTGTTCATGCTGAGCAAAACGCAGTAATCCAGGCAGCTGTATTTGGTGTGAGCGTGAAAGGAGGAACGCTTTACTGTACACATCATCCTTGTGTTTTATGTATGAAGATTTTGATAAATGCAGGGATCAAAAGGATTGTATACAAATCTGGTTATCCAGATGATCTAGCTAAAGAGATAATTGAAGAAAGTGATATTGAAATAGAAGAATATTCAGGAAGAGAGGATGAAAAAATTAAAGATATTTTAGAAAAAGAAAAGACCACTTAAAAAAGTGGGAAAATTTTAAGATTTTTTTATAAGCTCATTGCGTCAACAGGACACACATCGACACATTGTCCACAGTCTATACATGCGCCTTCATCTATTATGGCGACATCTTCAACTGTTATTGCATCGACTGGACATTCTGGTTCACATTGACCGCAAGCTATACATGCACCTTCATCAACTTCTACTACCATTATATCACGGTAGTGGACAATCAATTAGGATATAAAAGTTTTACTGCATTGGTTTTATAGACTCAACGCATCGACTGGGCATATTTCTACGCAGTCACCTATATCTTCACATTTTGATGCATCCACTTTTGCAACGTCTTCAACTGTTATTGCACCAACAGGGCATTCTTCTTCGCACATACCGCAAGCTATACAGGCATCTTCATCGATTTTAACTACCATATTTTATCACACCGAAATAAATAACCGATTACAACTTTATATTCTTTACTATAGTACTTATTAATCTCTCTCTAACAAAACGAAAATAAGGAAAAATAAACCCAGCCACAAAATAGATTTAATAATTATCATAGCTGCATCTGCTGTACTTATATCCATAAATAAAAGATTTTTCAGACCTTCTACTATCGGACCGACTGGCAAGTATTTTGAAACCTCTTTTATGTATTCTGGAAATAGATAATGAAACATATAAGCTTCTGAAAAGAAAGCTAGAGGAAACAGCACCATCGATGAAAAAGCTTGAGCGGAGATAGTATTGGAAGAAAATCTTCCTAATATCTGTGCAATGTAAGAAAAAATTAAAGCAGATAAAAATATCAATAAAGATAGTAAACAAAAATTAGTAAGACTCAAATTTAGATCATAAATTATGATGCCTGTAGTGAGACCTATCAATGAACCAAAGGTAGCCAAAATAGAATCTAAGAATATCATACCCTGTAAGGACCATATAGGAGAATAATAACCTGATTTGATCCTTTTTAATATCATCGATTCTTTAAGTCTGGCATAACTGTTACTCGATGAGAAAACAGCTATCTGCAATAGGATAATGACTAAACCGCCTGGAACTAATAGATTTGTATAACTCCCAGCACCAGTTTCAATAGTCCTACTGCTTATCTTTACAGGTTTTTTATCGTCATCAACAATCCAGTCATTTATATCTGAAGTAATCCCTTTAAGTGTATACTCTATCGTGTCTTCTATCTCTTTATTATCAGAATAATAGACTTTAAGTCTAATGCTATCATAGTTGGTGTTGTTACCTTTTGATATGTTCTTCCATTTCTCAGAAAAATCAGAAGGTATAACCAGCATTGCATCGGCTTTGCCATCCTTAATCTTATCTACACCTTCTTGAAGTGAATTGATTTTAGTCACGTCGAATTTATTTTGAGATTTTAGTAAACCTAAAGCTGTATTAGACATATCTGTATTATCTTCATCAACAACTACGATATCAACATTGAATCCTTCATCGCCCCCTATGAAATTTAACAAACACATGAGAATTATGGGCATTATTATTATCCAGATCATGAACCTACTATCCCTAACCCTGTTGTAAAACTGTGCTTTAAAAAATTGAATAAATGTATCTTTTCTACTCATTTTTTATCTCCTGAAAAAAATCATTTAGTTTTGGTCTACGGATCGATTTGATCTCTATATCTATTTTATCAATTTTACTGAATAGTTCTGATCGATCATCATCGACAAAGATAATTTTTTCATTATTTTTCTTACTGACCTGAGTCACATTAAGAGGACCGTTTAAATCAATATATGGCGTTTCTTTATCTATAATCAACACAGTCCCATTAAAGAATTTATTAAAATTTTTAAAATGTTGTTTTATCGTTCCATCATCTACAACATAGAGTTCATCAGCTAATTCGCCAATATCTCCCAATTCATTTACTGCAATAAAAAATGAAACACCAGACTTTTTTAACTCTTTCAGAATTCCAATGAACCATTCTAGGGTTTCTTCGTCTAGATTAGAATAAGGCTCATCCATAAACACTAAATCAGGATTGTGAGACACACTTAGTAATATTTTTATCAATTGTTTTCTACCTTTTGATAGTTCGCCAATCTTCTTTTCAAGTTTACCTTTTATAAATGGACATTCATTGATTAGATCAGTTTTAGGTTTGTCCGGATAAAGGCTAAAAAAGGTATCAAAAGTTTCTCTAATAGTCAATTGATCAAACAATTCATCATCCTGATAATGAACACCGATATCCTTTAAAGCCTCTCTTTTTTTACGTTTATTTATTCCATCATTAAAAATCAGTTCATCTTTAACTACAATTTTACCTTTGGAGGGTTTAATGGAACAGGTAAGAGTTTCCAATATCGTAGTTTTTCCAGCGCCATTTCTTCCTCCAAGTAGAATAATACTTCCTTCAGGTATGATTATATTTACATCTTTTAGCTCAAAAGAATCACGAGAAGAATTAATATCCTTTGCTTTTAGAAGATTCCCCATTTGATATCACTTTATTTTAAAAAGAAGTTAAAAGGGTTTTTTATTGATATGGTCCATTTTCATTGTTTTCCTTATAAGGGTTGTTTTGCTCTGTTTGTCCTTGTTGCGGTTCTTGATAAGTAGGTCTCTGTTCTTGATTAGGTGATTGTTGTTGGTATTGATACTCGCCATAGTAATCCTTCTTTCCACCTCTTCTTTTCATTAGCACACCGATAATCATCACTGCTGCTATTCCAGCAATCAATATATAGAGGTAGGGCGGTTCGAATAATTTACTGAAAATACCTTCTTCACTTTCATCCATGTTTTGAAGTGATTCCATATTTTCTTCCGCGTCATTTTCACTTTTTGGCTGCATTGTAATTTCATCTGTACCTATAAAACGTTCCATTTCATTGCTAGTGCTTGAAAATTCTTCAGAGACGATGAAACCTTCTTCAGGAGAATAATGCATCATCATCCCTTCAGTTGATGGTGATACAGGTAATTGTCCACCTTTCAATAGATAGGTTTCTGTTGTAGAGCCATCTTCTAGTACTATTTCTTCAGTACCAGTACAAGCCATTTTAAAGTTTATTGGAGTTGTAGTCTCTTCTATTATGCCATCATGTATTTCTGATTCGCCGGTATCCATGTCCTCAAGGGTCAAAGGTAGCTCGATTTCTTCATCTTCTAAACTTTTCTTTATTTCTTCTGGCAGTCCATGTGCATCTATTTCACCACTGTATGTACCGGAAACTGTCATCGTAGAATTAACACCCCATTCTTCACCTGTCTGAATTGGATAATCAAATATATCTAAAGCTGGTTCAAAAGTGACGTCTATCGTGGATTCGACTTTACCGTCAAAGCCACCATCATAGTCTTTGTATTCTGCTGTTTGTGTGACTGTATCATTTTCCCAGTCCCAATCGGTTTCTTCATGTGGAAAGTTATTTATTTTATAATCTCCAGAAGCTTTTACGGTTACGATTAAATGTAGATCTTTCACTGATTTATCTTCCTTAGTAAAGTTTGCTGTACCACTTATATCTATAGAGAACTGCATGTCACCTTCTCCGCTGACTGTTTTTTCTTCAGTTGGTAATTTTTCTGATTCACCCAAAGGAGCAGTATGTGTCCCCTCTTTGGGTAACTCACCAGTCATACTAAAGTCACCACTTACTTTTAAGCCTCCACCAGCTTTTATTCTCATTGTATAATGATCACTACTTTCATCTTTTATTTTATATATCTGGTAAAATCCAATTTTACCATTTAGATTATAACTGATATCACTTATTTCTTCACTATTTTGGGTTTGGTTGTCTATCATATCTAAAGCTGGAGTAAATAGATTATCTAGTTCTTTTTCATAACCCATAGACCATTCATCACCAACTTCCCATTCCGGTTCGTTTGCTTGTGCATTTGATGTGAATGGCACTAAGACGGAGGCAAACATTGCTATTATTATAACCAATACAGATATTTTAGCAAATCTATTCATATATTTCACTCCTATATTATTTTCTATAGGCGAATATTAGATTCTTATTATTTAAAATTGTCCAAATACTTAATTAGTATAGCTATTAAAGAAACCAGCAATATTAAATATAATCATAAAGTGATTTTGTAATATGCGTTTGATCATAGATGAAAATATACCCTCTGAAATCAAAAAGGAAATTGAGCACTTTCAGAGTACTGACAAAATTTTAGATGTTAATGAAGAATATAAAGGGATATTGGATTTTAAATTAGTCGACAAGATGAATGAAGAGGACATCATGGTGACTAGAGACAGAGAACTTCATAAGAATCTTTTAGATATTAATAAAAAAAGTGTTTATTACGACATAGAGTTAGATAATTTGGTAGAAGTTCAGGTTAAAATAGCTTACTATCTAAAAGGTTATGATTCTGACGAGATACATAAAGAAACGGGGGAAAATCCAATCGATATTCATAAAAATGATTCTCAGTTAAGATCTAGATTTGATCAGCTTAAAAAGGAAAATGCCAGATTAAAATCGAGAGTCAATGTTCTTGAGGGTAAAATAGAATCTATATTAAATACTGCTGAATCTGCTGTTGAATAGATCTATTTTAATTCACCGAGTTAGTTTTTTAGACAACATTTTTGTATTAAAAGAGAGATTATTATATTTGGGGGTGTTAAAATGCTTGGAACATTACTTGAGAAAAAATTGAAGGACCTTAGTGATAAAAAATTACTAGTAGTGATGGATGATGAAATAGCATTTCTTGGAACTTTACAAGAATTTGATAAAGAAACATTAGTTTTGAAGGACGTATTTCAGGGTTCTACAACTGAGGTAAATTGGAGTGAACTAGGTGAGATTAATCCAGAAGAAGCAGGAGAGGAAGGAGAAACTGTTGTAGGATTTATAGATTGGACATATATAAACATGGAAGAGGTTTACCTGCGAGCTATTCATATATCTCGAATATGGAGATGGCATAAGAAGGAAACTGAAAAGAAAGAAACAAAAGAAGGGAAATTTGTATCTAGAAAACCAGTCTATCGTAAGGGACACGATATAGCAAATATTGGCAGTAGTTATGACATGCCAGAAAGAAGGTAGATAGTTTTACATTTAAGATAATAAAATAATCAAATGAAAAAGAGTTATACAGAGCTTATACCGATTCAATCAATTTTCTTTTATCTTTTCTATCTTTTCCTCTAATTCACTTCTTAATTCATCGCCCTTGTCTTTATTGCTGAAGTAGTCTAATCTAGCGGCAATAGCGATTTTATTAGCAAAGGCTCTAGCTATCTTTCCTCTTTTATCATAAGGAGCTTTATGGACATATGGATGCTGTAGAATCAACCCATGTTTAGGTGGTTTTGTTCCTTTTTCTAGATGTTTAAATAATGATTTTTCTGCACCTAATATCTGTATAGTACTTGAAGGTTTCATTGCAATTTTTTTCAAAGACCCTGCCTTTTCAATAAGCTCTCCTCCTAATTTTGGACCGGTAAGAGCTGTTATGTTGGGTGCGTAAGTACGCATCATCTCTTCTACATAATCATGGAGCTGAGCTCGATATTCCAATTGATTCTTTATGATATTAGCTAAAGAGATGTAATTATTTTCTTCCTTCTCTGTAATATCTCCACCGACAGAATTGTTTATATTTAGCTCTTTCATTATCTCATCTTTAGAACCGTACCTTTTGATAAGCTCTATATATTCATCATCATTTACTTCGCCTTCTAATTCAGGAAAATGAAGGGAATACCAATCTCTCATTCTTTCCATTAGAATATTTATTGTTTCATTAAGGTCCTGTATCGTTTCCACAGCCTTAGCGAGATGTTCTCCAATGTCGATCGATTCTTTTACCTCAATTTTTCCTACTTCTATCAGTGCCTTCTGGAGAAGATCAGGGCTGAATGAATATTCTTCTGGATCAACAAGTTCTTTGTCGATTTCTTTAATCTCCCCGTAATCTTTTAATCGATCCGAAGTAACATTAAGAACCTCGTATTTATCTAATAATTTTTTTTCTTCTTCTAAAATATTACCATTTTGAATAGCATATCTTTTTTCAGCTATGATTTTAGGATCTTTATCAAAAAGAGTTTTGTCTATTACCTCTTCATCTTCTAATACGAATACACCAAACCAGCTTGTATGTAATAATCTATTTTTATCAGACATATTGAAATAGGTAAGATTATGCTCAGGTATAAATCTTATCGATATTAGTTATCTGCAATGGGATAGATTTTACCGTTTACTTTTATTATCTTTATCTCCCCATCCTTCGTCGAAGTGTTTTCAGGTTTCAGAACAGTTACTGTATTGTAAGATTCTGGATCAAGAACTTTCAGTTCTTTCTCAGTTTCAGAAACTATAACTGCATTTTTAAGTAGTTCATCACCACCTAATACAGAAAGTTTCTCTGCATCCCAGTCGTCAATATTCTTTAGTTCTCCGGTTTCCAGATCAAATAAGACTATGTATCCAGCTTTAGGATTTATCTTTTTGATTCTGTATATTTTATCTTTATATTCAACAAAATCATTTTTTTGGTATTCTGGAAGTCTAACTGAATAAGTCATCCGGTAGATCTCCTGTCCATCTTCCATTCCAGCTAGTTCTGCAGATGTGGTTGTCTTCCCACCATATTTGTCAGCTATCTCTTTTGACAATCTTTTGGTAGTTTTTCTGTCACTCATATAAAAGTCGAGCCCACCATGTTTTTCTAACTCTGAAGTTATGAAAACTTTTTTCTCATTCTCGCTAGTAAGTGAGACGCGATCGTGTACTTTTTTAGTTACATATTCTTTCTGTTTATCTGTCATTTCATCAGCAGTAGGTCTAATTTGAAGTATCGCTTCGTAATAATTTCCGTGCTTTCTACTGCAGCTTTTACACTGTCCTTTTTTAAGAGATATAGTGGTATTGAATTCTACATTTTTTTCGATATCACCTGAAAATAATTTAGCGTATATCGTTGCTTCGATGTTTCTTAAATCCTCTTCTATGAAATCTACTTCAAATGAATAACCATCCACCGAATTTGAAACTGATACTGAATCTTCTATTTTTTCGAGCATTATCGTATTCAGGTCAGGTCGATTTATCCACTTGTTTCCTTTTTTTACACTGCCACAAGAACCACATATCTCTATAGAAAGATTATCATTTATTTCAGCACTCACCCTTTTTTCTTTAAAACATTCATCACACAAGCCATCGTATAATTCTTCAACTTCCCTCCCGCATTCTACACAGATCATATTATCCTCTTATTTCTAGATCATTATCAATTGAAGATGTGGAACTCCATCAACCCATAATATGTCATCTTCACTTCCGAAACCTGCCTCAACAACGGCATCGATGATATTCTTCCCTACAAGATTTACGATATTTGATTTTTTTATTTTATCACATATTTCATCTTTCTCAGTTTCATCTCCACCATAGAATGTTTTTGATACATCCAGTTGAATATCTTCTTCTTCAAATTTTTTACCTAGTAGGTCCTTATCACATGCTGCTAAAAGTACGTCATTGCCTCTTTCATATATCTGATAGCTTATATCCATTGTTTTACCTCTTTTTTATGCTAATTTATAATGTCCCTGGGTAGGAGTATATAATTGTCCTTTTGTTCTCATCCTATTAATCTCTTTCCTTACTTCTTCCCTTGAAAGACCTCTAGAATCAGCTTCGTTCAATATTTCATCCTCTGGAACTCCACCTTCGTGTATATCACTTTTATCTCTAATGATATCACGAATATGACCAAGTAAGGTCCTCTCGTCATGTGAAACACTTGAAGTTACCATATCTATATCAAGTCCGCCAGACTCAGTGGATGCTACTTGATTCAAGAAATGCTGAGTTACTTTAATAGCTCTTTCTGCATCTTCTACAGTTACTCTTTCTTTTAAATGCGCTCTTGCACTTGCTTCTGCTAATCTCACAAGAGATTCCAGCTGTCTTGCTGTTACGGGAATAGAGTCTTCATCACCGCCACTGCCTCTTAGATCTAAATAGAAATCTTCTAGCCTTTTTCTGCTTTGTTTGGTCATCTCTGGTTTTATCTTTTTAGCGTAAGCAACATATTTTCTTAGGAACTCCTTATCAAATGCTGGGGTGAATTGCTGTTCTGTTTTATCTTCACCTCTTTCCAGTCTCTCACCTTCTGTATGAAGTCTCAAGATATGATTTGCAATCCTTGAGTCCTTTTCTCGATCTGGTTTGTCCAGGAGTGCAAATATAAGATCGAATCTTGAAATCAGTGGTGGTGGAAGGTCTATTTGCTGAGAAATATTTTCATGTACTTCAAATCTACCATATTGAGGATTAGCAGCACCCAGAACAGCGCATCGAGAGTTTAGAGTCGCATTGATACCTGCTTTAGCAACAGAGATACTCTGCTGTTCCATAGCTTCGTGCATCGCACTTCTGTCTTCAGATCTCATCTTATCTAACTCGTCTATACATGCAATACCCATGTCTGAAAGAACAAGCGTGCCTGCCTCTAAAACCCACTGACTTTCACCCATGACTTCTTCTCTTACTGCTGCAGCTGTCAAACCAGCTCCTGTTGAACCTTTTCCTGAAGCGTACATCCCTCTTGGAGATAGATCTGAAATATATCTCAACAGTTGCGATTTAGCTGTTCCTGGGTCTCCCACCATCAATATATGGATATCACCTCTTGTAGTGCTCCCATCTGGCATTGTCTTTCTAACTCCACCAAATAACTGTAAGCTGAGTCCCATTTTTTCGGTTCTTAATCCATATATACTAGGGGCTATTGAATCTATTATTTTATCGAATATCCTTTTATCCTCCGAAACTTCTTCTATTTCTTCGATATCTTCATCTGATAGTTCTAGATTTTCGAATTCATACTCTTTAACTTCTATACCATTTACTCGAATAAAGATATCAAAAACTCTAGATTTGCCTCTACTAGTTTCTTTTTTTGGATCTCCGTCCAATATGCCATCAACAGTTATCCTATCTCCAGGTGATACTTTATCTACTAGATCCTCTTTCACCCACCCTCTCAATCTCTGCGGTTGGTCACCCCCTCTAAGACCTTCTGGACTTTCCTGTATTTCTATAGTTTGATAATTGATAAATTCTGAATCGTCTAAAAGTAGATTAAAATTAGTTTTGTTGGCAGATTTTCCACAGCCCGCACATTCAACTGGTTCCTCGATATTGTTACCCGCCTGTTCAATCGTTGTTTTTGCACCACATCTCATACACTCAAAAACAGCTTTTGATATCCTAGGCCTTACTTCAGTAGCTTTTCTCACTAAACCATCGATAGCAAGATATTTTGTCAGATCACTAGCTCTGAGATGTCTTATCATTTTGTGACGAGGCTCTGAGAGCTGTTTTATCCTGAGCCTGATCTCAGTATCATCAGGAACACCAACTATTTCTCTTATCGTCTCTTCAGCTAAAACTAGACATTTCTTAGGATGATCGATAATATATTGTGGAAAATCGAGATCCTCAAAATACATCGTGAGGTCCCGATATGTGATGTTGAGTGATCTTTCATCGGGAAAATTATCTGCTATCCTTATCAATTCTGAATGATATCCTTCATCTTCAAAGAAATTTTTGAACTTCTCTTTGATTTCATCTTTCTCGTATTCCACCATCTTGATTCTCCGGATTATCCGGATTATGTTCATGTAATTTTAACTTTTTCTATTGATTTTTAATCAGTGTATTTTTATACTTTATAGAAGACAATCGTATTATTATCTTTTTAGCTAATAAGTTTTATATGGTATGTAAATCATTTTAATTAGTATGAAAAATGATACTATATACGATCAGAAATACTCAAGTGATGATTATTACTGGGGTAAAAAACCATCATCTTCTTGTTTCAAAGTACTAAAATTAAAGCCCCCTGTTCAGAAGTTAAAACTACTTGTTTTAGGCTGCGGGGAGGGAAAGAATGCTGTATTTTTTGCTAGAAACGGCTATGATGTGACTGCTTTTGACCTATCTGAAAAGGGCGTCAAAAAAAACGAAAAAATTTGCTTCTGAAGTAGGAGTAGAGCTTGATGCTTTTACAGCAGATATAAATGAATTTAGATGTGAAGAAGACTATGATATCATATTTTCAAGTGCTACACTTCATTACATCTCTTGTAATTTGAGAGATGAAATTTTAAAGAATTATAAAGAACATACTAAGCCTGGAGGAATACACGTACACTCAGTTTTTGTAGATAAACCTTTTATCGAACCTGCTCCAGATAGTGAAGAAACAGCCTGTGAGTGGATATCTGGTGAACTGTTAACTTATTACAGTAATTGGAAGATAGAATGGAGCGTTGAAGAAATATTTAATTGCGATTCGGGTGGAATACCGCACAAACATGCGATGAATAGAGTTGCTTCTAAAAAAGTAAGTTAATAAAATTTTATTTAATATAATAAAATTTACAATTAATTAATACTTCTTTGGAAAACCATACAGAGAACCGATAAAATTAAATTTCATTGTATTTTAAAGCTCCTACCACTTGGAGAATCATCAAAATGATTAGTTTACCCTGGGACAACTGTTCATATCAATCTTACATAATTACATACCTTTCTTATGATAGAATATTGTGTGTATCGATTGTTGTTTTGGGTTTTTTTGTATTATATATTATACTTAGAACTATAATATCCAATTCTGAAAGCAAAGATAATGGATCTCCAAACAATAAAATAACTGATTTCAAAATTGAGGATAAGTCTTTACCTAAAATAGTCTCTAATTACTCTGATGAGGAAAGTCTGTTCTTGGGTAATATCCAATTCAAAGACGATTCATTAATGATAACTTTGTCTTTATCTGAGGATAAGAAAGTGGAAACAGATGTATCTTACAGGATAGTTTCAAAAGAGAAAATTAATAGTACATTTGAAAAAAAAGATTTTGTTAATACACCAGTAAATTTAGGCAAAAGAGAATTTAATTTTTTGATCGATGAGTATAAGAATATATATCTGTCAGAACAATTAGATGATGAATCTAAAATATATTTGATAACAGAAACAAAAAATCGCTACATTGAATATGTAAAAGATTGGTTAGAATCTAACAAAAAAATACCAAAATCACATTTGAATTTAGTTAACAGGAGTAGTGTCGATAGTAGATTTAATTTTATATTCCAAGAAAAAGAGACAAAACTAACCCATAAAATAGAAATCAATTCAAATTATGAAATTCAAGAATTTCAGTCAGATATAAACATTGACATGAGAAATAATGGAGTTAGTAAAAATGAGTTAAAAGAGATGTTCTATTCTCACGGCCTAGAAATAGAACTTCAACTTATTAATGAAGATTGGTCATTGGTAGAAGGAGGTAAAGTTGAAGAAGTTTATGATGAACTATTAGAAATTGCAATTGATAAATTAGAGAAAATCAGAAAAAAAGCACCAGAATATATTAAAAACAAATGGAGAGGGGGAATAAATAAAAAAATGGATGACAAAGGATGTTATGCATTACATGTTCAGTATTATCTTGAAGGCGAAGTACAATATTATTCAATATTTGGAAAGGATTCACATGTATCATTGAAAACTAATATTCTTGAAATCCAGACACCACCCTGCAAGTATCTAGAGGAAATCGAATGGTGGGCTTTTAATCTATATAGGATAGCTAATGAGGTCATAGAAGAAATAAATAAAAAAATTAAAATATTACCATTAGGTTCAAATCCGATTGAGGATTACACAAAGGGGGTAACTTTTGGAGAACATCATCATATCTATATCCCAGATGAAAAATTAAGGACATTTGTTTATAATTCTCTAAGATTGTTTATACCTTATTTTATTGCAATCTCTTCTAATTCACCTTTTTGTGATGATAAAATCCCAGAATTTACATTCAATGATAAAGGTAATTTAGTAATATTAGGGTCTGCTTATTCTAATAGGTTGGATATTAATAAAGAACAATTCAGCGTTCCTCCTTTCCTTCCTTTTGACAAAAATAAAACTTATTTTGATAATAAATTGAAAAGAATCAATGATTCGTCTAGAATGGTTGACATCTATCCATTTACAAGATTTAACACGATCGAGATCAGGGTTTTTGATACTCAATTGACCTCATTAAGTAGGATAACTGACGTTGTTATTCTCCAGAGCTTAGTCCGTTATATTGAAGGTAGGTTTAATGATACGAAATTAAAAAATACTTCTAATAGAAAAATAAAGAGAAATCGAAATGAAAGTATTAAAAATGGATTTTATGGTAGGTTTTACTCGGACAAAAATATAGAGTATATCTTGGATATGGAAGAATCATCAGAGTTGAATCATTTATATGAATTAAATAGAAAATTTATTCAATCCTTGTGGCCTTCTTTGATAGAGATGGATATAATAGATTCTAGGTATGTTAAATTGATGTTTTTAAGGCTGTTAGATATAACAAATGATGACCTCAAACCACCTTTATCAGATTCACAGTTATTGATATACCTTTCACATGTAAATGATATCAGTTTCGAAGAAACCATGGAAAAATTATTGGATATATCGAAGAAAAGTATCTCAGATGTTGAGTATCATCCTTCTCTTGAATTACTAGATATAGATCAAGATAAATTTTCTGAACTGAAAAAGGAATTTTCAAATAATATTTAAATTAAAATGTTGAACCTTTGACTGAGATCGATGTGGCATAGCGAGTATATGCTTGAGTTAATCCTTCTAAACTATTAACATGAGTATATTCACCACCAGTCATTACAGATATCTTATCAAGTAATTTATGATCTACTTCATTTCCTAAACCTATGGCGTTAACCACGATATCTTTTCTAGGAGCGAGTCTTTTTTTGATCATGTTCAGAAGATTTTCTTTACAATCTATACTTTTAGGGTTTGGTTTTCCGTCAGTCAGTACGACAATCATTTTCATCTTATTTCTATCGAAATTTTTCATAACATCTATAGCTTTTTTAAAACTATCTGAAAGGTTAGTATGGCTCCTTTTTGTATTATAAATTTCTTCCACTATTCTTTCTGCACCGTAAGATGTATTGCCGACTGATGATGAAAAGTAATCCTTTCCATCAAACTCGATCACGGAAGATTCATCACTAAATGGTATCATAGATATCCTATCTCCGATACCTCTCCCGATTTTTTGTACAAGATATACCAATGCGCATAAGACTGCACCATGTGAACGCCTAACTTTTTTGTTACCTTTTAACGAATTCAGAAATTTTTGACAATATTTTCCATCTAAATTTCTACTCATTCTTTCTACTACCCAGCCTACATCTTCCATATTCAGATCCATTATCTCCATACTCCCAGACATATCTAAGAGGAGTACTCCATCGAATGATTTTAATTCACTTCCACCCCATTCATATGTAAATCGAAAAGATTCTTTGAATTTACCCACATCAGAGACGTTCATACCTGGGCAGGTGTTCTTTATGGAGATCAATATACCCTTCTTTTCCCAGTGGAATTTTGAACTTTTTGTGAATATTTTATTTTTAATAAAATCTATAAATATATCTTCGTTTTCTTTTACAATTGTTAACGGATCGTTTTCAGATTTTTTGAAGTTTTCAACTCCAAATTTTACTTTTTCGATGCTTGTCAAATCTTCGTTAAACGGATAAACTTCGACGTCAAAATCAGAATCTAGACCAATAGCCTCCAGCGAGATCTTATTTATTTTGATCACATCTTTTTCTATATCATCAATGAACTCAACATGATTAGCTATACACCGTTGATTTATAGGATTTTTAACAATCAATATATCACTGGTGCTCATTGCTAGATCTTCTTGGATTTCTTCTGAAGCAACAAAATGATCTTTTTTACCTTCCAATACCTTCATCATTACCATGATTAATCTGAGAAGACCAATTGGTATTTATTAAATATATATTACGGAAAACAAAATGCAAAAATTTAATCTTTACCTGTATAATACCCTCAAAGGTGTATAAGATGAAGGAAAAAATATACTGTAGTAAAGCTCCACAACCTGTGGGTCCATACAGTCAGGCAATGAAGATTTCTGATTTTGATGAATTAGTTTTTATCTCAGGTCAACTTCCGATAAATCCAGAAAGTGGAGAATTAGTCGAGGAAAATATTAAGAAAGCAACTAAACAGACGTTAAACAATATTAAAGCGATAGCTAAAGAAAGTGGTGCATCATTAGATGATCTGGTGAAAGTTCATATATATCTAAAAAATTTGGATGATTTTGAAGATATGAACGAAGTATATGAAGAATACTTCAAAGACTCAGAACCTGCAAGGGCAGCGGTTGAGGTTTCAGATATTGGTTTAGGAGCTTTGATTGAAATAGACGCGATAGCTGCTTTTTAAAAAAGAGTAAGTAAGGATTTAGAAATTAACATTACCGGATTCTAACTGTTTCATCAGTTGCTTTCGCATCTTTCGATTACCAGTGAATCCTTTTATCCCTCTTTTTGTCTTTTTATAATGTGAAAGTAATTCTCTAACTTCTTTGGGATGTTTACCACTGCCTCTAGCGATCCTCTTTATCCTATCTCCTTTTATCAAGCTTGGATTTTCCATTTCATTCTCAGTCATACTGTCCATTATTATCTTGAAATTATCGAGTTTATCTTGAGTAGATAAGATCTCATCTTTGGAGACATTTTTTGGACCTACTGGAAGCATATCCATGATTTTTTGAAGTGGACCAACACCTGAAAGCATTTCCATCTGTTCATACATGTCTTTTAGATTGAAATCACCAGACAGCATCTTTTTAGCAGTTTCTTCAGCTTGGTCTTCATCTATTACCTGTTCTGCCTTTTCTAAAAGACTTTTTATGTCACCCATTCCAAGTAATCTTGAAGTAAAACCTTTAGGATCAAATTTTTCTAAATCTTTGATACGTTCTCCATTACCAATAAATGCTACTGGAGCACCAGTTTCTGATACAGCACTAAGAGCACCTCCTCCTTTAGCACTTCCGTCCATCTTTGTTATTATTGTCTTTGTAACACCAACAGCATCATGGAAGGCTCTTGCCTGAGGGCCAGCTTGCTGTCCTATAGATGCATCAATTGTCAGGATCACCTCATCTGGATCAGCTATTTTTTCAATACGTTTGATTTCGGTGATAAGATCATCTTCCAAAGAATGTCTACCAGCTGTGTCTATAATGACGATATCATAGTCTTCGAATTTTTTAAGGCCTTCTCTAACAACTTTAGGGGCCTTTTCTGCATCTGGCGATCCATAAACAGGAACGCCTGCCTCGTCAGCTACCTGCTCTAACTGGTCGTAAGCTGCAGGTCTATGTGTATCTCCAGCTATCAAAGCTGTATTCAATCCTCTTTTTTGAAAGTAAGCTGCTAATTTACCACATGTTGTAGTCTTACCCATCCCATATAAACCAACCATCATTATTGTTTGAGGTTTTAATTCTAATTCTACACCCTTACCAAGAATATTAACAAATTCTTCATGAATAATTCTGATAACGTGTTCGCGTGAACTCATACCTGCAGGTGGTTTTTCTGTCAAAGCTCTTTCTTTTAATTTTTCTGTCAAATCAAGGGCGAGTTCTACATTCATATCAGCTTCTATCATGGCCCTTTGAATATCTTTAACCACATCGTTTACAAGATTTTTATCGATGTGACTAGCGTTTGTAACTTTTTTGACTGCTGTTCTTAAACCGTCCTTTAGTTTTTCTAATGCCATGTTAAAACAGAATTGAATGCCCACTATTATTAATATTTTGGTGAAAATCGTGGTATATAGGTGTAAGTTTATATATCTAAAACATGTTTCTTTTAATTTAAGAGAGATATGTGATATAAAAAAAATTTAGAGGTGTTTTGTTAGATGAATTATAAGCTAATTAAGAAATCAATGATATCAATTTTTATCTTATTTTATATATTAAGCCTAATGTCAGTTCAGGTATTTGGCATATCTGATTCATCAGATAATAATGCCGCACCTAGAATAATGAATGATGATGCATCAGGAGCAGAAGAGATCGATCAAACAATATATAATGACGATAATGAAGCAAAATCTTTAGAAAGATCATTGAAGGAATCTTCTGAATTGGTTAAACACACTCCTATAACTGTAATTGGTAATGATGACTTCTTTACCAAAGCAGAAAGTGAAGGGTGGGCAGGTAATGGTACTGAAAAAAATCCTTTCATAATAGAAAATTATGATATCAACGCTAATGGGGCAGGAAATGCCATCATGATCAGTAATACAGATTTACATTTTATGATTAGGAATTGTACAGTATACAATGCTATTTGGCTCAGCAATCCATTTCTAGCTGGAGAGGGGATAGCAGTATATAATGCTTCCAATGGTGTGATAGTAAATAATACAGCTTTTAGTAATGATGGAGATGGAATCGACCTTCAAATAACAACAAATATGATTGTTAGAGATAATGAGGCTTTAAGCAATTACGATGATGGTATCCATATAACCGAATCTAATGGTGTTCTTGTTGAAGATAATACAGTTTCAACTAATCAGGACGACGGGATATATGTTGAGGGAAATAGTAGAAAAAACATAATAAGAAATAATGTTATCAATTTAAATACAAAATATTCTATTAATACATTTCATACACGTAATAATGAAATTATAAATAACGAAATTATAAGAAGTAAGGCAGGCATCATAAGTTCTCATTGTGATGGTATGTTAATAAAAGATAATAGAATTCAAAGTTCAGATTATGGTATTTTTCTTCTAGAAAATAATAGAAGTGAAGTGGATAGTAACGAAATATCGGGAGGTGAGTACGGGCTGTATACCTCTTCAGCAGGAAATAATATTTTTACAAATAACACGATAATATCTTCTGAATTCACAGGAGCATCCTTCACATTATCTTCGGATAGAAACTATATAAACAACAACACAATCTCAGCAAATGGCCGTTATGGTATATACATATCCTCATCAATAAATAACAAATTAAATAATAACACAATATTTTCAAATGAATGGGTGGGCATAACAATTTTTAAATCAAACTCTAATACCTTTAGATACAACAATATAAGCAGAAATAGCATTGGTATAGATATTAGTGAATCAAGAAAGAACCTTATTTATAATAATAATTTCATAAATAATGATAATCAGGCTAAGGCTACAAAAAAGAATTTTTGGGATAATGGATATCCTGTAGGAGGTAATTATTGGTCTGATTATAACGGTTCGGATAAAAAAAGTGGTATTGATCAAGATGAAGAAGGAAGCGATGGAATCGGGGATTCCTTATACTTTGTTTTTCGGGAAAATAACATAGACAATTATCCTCTAATGACGCCTATAAAAAGCTCCTCAGAAGTTAGGCCACCTTCTAGCCCTAGAAATTTTGAGATCGAAGAAGGTGATAAATTTATGATATTAAATTGGGATACCCCTGAAGATACTGGTGGGTCACCATTAACTGGCTATAAAATATACAAAGGAACAAGTACAGGAAATATTAGTTTATATAAGAATTTGAGGGAATTAAAAACGTCTTATTTTGATGATGAAGTAGAGAATAACGTAACTTATTTCTACTATGTAACAGCTCTCAACTCTGTCGGACAGAGCAATAAAACAGACACTCTTTCAGGAGCACCTAAAGAAGAAACATCCCCACCTGGAATACCTCAGGATTTCACAGCAGAGTTTGATAACAAGGATAGTAACATTTTGAGATGGGATCCTCCTTCTGAGAATATAGATGTAACAAAATACTTTATTTACAGAGGTAAAAGATCAGATGAAAAAGTGATTATAGATAATGTTTCTGGAATTACTTACACATATGAAGATAAAAATATAGAACGTAATGTTACTTATTATTATCAGATAAGTGGTAAAAATAGTGCTGGAGAAGGTAGTAGATCAGAAGAGAAAAGCGTGATTATAGGTCCTAAATTTTTAAAACCTAGTGCACCAACCGATATATCGATGGTAGAGGGCGATAATCAGATCACCATAGAGTGGGACCCTCCTGAAGATACAGGAGGAAAGATGATCTTAGGTTATAATGTATATAGATCAACAAGCAATGGCAGGGGAAAACTTATTGCAACACTGACTGATAATGAAATATATATCGATAAAAATTTAACAAATTATAACACTTATTATTATCGAGTCTCAGCATTTAATGAAATAGGTGAAGGTGAACTATCAAAGGAAGTTGATGGAGAACCAAGTTTTCAGGGAGAAGTAGGTGGGCCAAAAGGTAATTTTTATGAATCAAATTGGTTTATGATTCCATTATTGGTTATTATCATAATTTTGGTCGTTGCAAAGATTTTTGTTATTGACCCTTTAATTCAAGGACAAAGATAAAGTAATTGAAAGTGGATATCCCAATTGTGATTGGGGATGAATGAAAAAGAAAATGAAGTCAAAGATGGTAGAACCACCTTTAACAGTATTAAAGGTACTAAAGTCTATGATGCTGATGGAGAAGTTTTTGGACATGTGAGTGATATTGAAATCAATCAGACTACTTTAAATCCTACAAAATTAATAATCCATAAAGGATTCTTTGGTGAATATCTTAGAGTCAACTTAAAATATGTTGATAAAATCACCCCTGATTCTATACATCTTTGGATTAGCCCCGCTAAAAATCTAGTTGGAGCAAAAGTTTTGGATTCAGAGGGTACAGAAATGGGTATAGTTAGGGAAGCAGAGAAAGATAAAGAAGGTGATTTGGAATATATTAGAGTAGAATCTAAAGTAATGAGAACCATGGATGAAGATGAACAAATAGAAGCTTATACCGTACCGATGATGTCTTTTGATGATATGAGTATCACGCTTCCGACCAGTCCTTTAGAGGAAGGACCTATAGCAACCCATATTGATGTGAACAGAGAGAATATCTACATTGAATCGGGAGATATAACTGATGTAGGTAAAGATTGTATAAAATTATCTAAGAAAAAAGATAATTATATAAAGAAGAAATAGAAATAAGCTACTTATTTCATAATAAACTAAACCTTATATTTCACCGTTCTTTTTAGGAAAAACGATAACATGAAAGTACTCACCGTCGGAGGAGGAGCAAGAGAGCACGTAATAGTGAAGAAATTATCAGATGATGGGGCAGAAATTTATGCCGCCATGGGAAACAAGAATCCAGGTATAGCTAGCTTAGCAGATGAGTATTTATTAGAAAGTGGAAGCAATATAGAAGCGATCTTGGATTGGGCTGTTAATAAAGATATAGAATTAGCAGTTATCGGTCCTGAGGCACCTCTCGGGAAAGGTATCGTAAATGCGTTAGAAGATGAAGGTATAAAATGCGCTAGTCCTTCTAAGGAAGCTGCAAAGATCGAAACTTCTAAAAAATTTATGAGGGATCTGATGGCAGAATACGAATTACCTGGGAGAGTAGAATATCATACTTTTGATAATATCGAGGAGATTGAAGATTTCTTGACTCATTACGAAGGTGACTTAGCCGTTAAACCTGTTGGATTGACAGGTGGAAAAGGAGTCAAGGTTATGGGTGAACATCTAAACAGCAAAAAAGAGGTAATAGATTATTGTAGAAAAGTTTTAGAAGAAGAGATTGGTGGTAAACCTAGATTAGTATTAGAAGAAAAATTGGTCGGTGAAGAATTCACACTTCAGGCTTTTACTGATGGGAATAGTTTGATACCTATGCCTTTGGTTCAAGATCACAAAAGATTATTTGAAGGAGATGAGGGACCTAATACAGGAGGTATGGGATCTTATTCTCAATCTGATGGTCTTTTACCCTTCCTTGATAATAATATCTATGAAGAAAGCGTAAATATAATGAAGGAAACCCTTGAAGCGCTTAAAGAAGATGGAAGACCCTATAAAGGGGTTCTATACGGTCAATTTATGCTGACAAAAAAAGGTCCAAAGATCATCGAATATAATTGTAGATGGGGAGATCCAGAGGCTATGAATGTGCTTCCGTTGTTGGAAACAAATTATGTAGAATTATGTGAAAAGATTGCTGATGGAGACATATCTGAGATAGATATGTCCTTCCAGAATAAGGCTAGTGTCTGTAAATATGTAGTTCCAGAAGGATATGGCGTTGATCCTGACGGAGGTCATTTGGTTGAAGTTGACGAGGAAGCTATACAAGATGAAGGTGCTCAGTTGTTCTATGCATCAGTAGATGAAAAAGATGGGAAAATTTACACTACAACCTCTCGTGCACTAGCTGTTGTTGGTTATTCTGAAGATATGGATGAAGCTGAAAAAGTAAGCGAGAGAGCTTTATCTCATGTTAAGAGTGATAAGATACAGATGAGACACGATATAGGCAAACCAGAGAGCATACAAAGAAAAATAGAAAACATGAAAAAGATAAGGGGAGACAACAGATGAAGCAAATAGAGACATTGGAAGAAATAGTTAATGATATAGATGATAAATTGGATGATAAAGATACTGTTAGAGAATTAGCTTATAAGTCCTCTAGAGCTGTTCGAAGGTTATCCAGAAAGATAATTCAAAGCATCCATCGTGGTGAAAATCCTCAAGATACAATGCAGGAAGCTTTGAAAGAAGTAGCTAAAGTAAAAAGCATAGTAGAGGGACATGTTGAGTTGTATCATTCTGGGTTTTTGAGAAATGGTTTTCAGGAACTGGCAGAAGCACATATATTATGGTCCGTTTCACAGGATAAGGAACCCAAACCCCCTGAGGAGTTGGATATAACGCCTTCTTCTTACTTATTGGGTTTAGCTGATGTTGTTGGTGAACTAAGAAGGATGGTTTTGAACAAATTGGATAACGGAGATGTCGAAGAGGCTAAAGAACTTCTAGATAAGATGGAGAGAATAAAAGATATGATACTTGAATTTGACTATCCAAAGGCGATAGTACCTTTGAGAAATAAGCAGGATGTAGCTAGAAATCTGGTCGAAAAAACAAGAGGAGATCTAACCAACTCTATCCAAAACCAAAAGTTAATGAATAAGATGGACGACCTGATGGAAAATATAGAAGAAAACAAGTAAATTATTTTCTCTCCCTAGAAAAAACCACTTCCCCTTTATGAACTATTTTAAAGATTCTATGATAAGGTATATGACCTTCAACACATTTTATAAATGATCTTCCTAAATCTTCTATTTCAGAACCATCCATGATCCTGAAATCACCTTCAGCACCTCTGTGGACATAGTATATTTCTGTTTCAGAAAGTGAGGGCTCATGTCTCCATTTTATTTCATTTAGTATGTCTCTTGGTGTCTCCATCATATTATCAATTACATTTATGACAAAAATCTTTTACTATGTTAATCTAGGACCTTTGAAAGGTAAATTAATAATAAAACATATTCTTTCACATAAATTGATGATATCCATAGTTGAAGCAATATTCGCATTTATTCCTCCTATGGCCGCTAACTCTCTAGCAGTCGTGTTTGGGGGAGGCACACCTATCGATTTTGGAAAAAGAATAGGTGGAAAAAGGATATTTGGAGATGGCAAAACGTGGAGGGGTTTGTTTGGCGGTGCAATATCTGCTAGTTTTATAGGTATATTATTTACAATCGTTGTAAGTCCTTTTCTGGAAATATATCCATCAAATATAAACGGTTATATTATGATCATAACTCTTTCATTTGGAGCCTTATTTGGAGATATTGGAGGCAGTTTTTTTAAAAGAAGGACTGGTAAGAAAAGAGGTGAAAAGACTCCAATAATTGACCAGTATGATTTTGTTTTAGGTGCATTTTTATTTGGATTCTTATTTTTTCCTTCATGGATGTTTGAAAATTATATCGAAGGATATGGGTTTATAGCGACCATAATCATTTTAATAGCTATACCATTACTCCATAGAAGCACGAACTATATAGGATATAAGATCGGCATGAAAAAAGAACCATGGTGAAATATATGTTAAAGAAAAAATTAGAAGAATGCGGAGCAGTAAAATACGGAGAATTCACACTCACATCTGGTAAAAAGAGTAAATATTATGTAGATATCAAAAAGGCAAGTACTAATCCTGGGATTTTAAAAGAGATTGTAGAAAGGATGGCTGAAGAAGTTGATGGCACAAAAATTGCTGGAATGGAATTAGGGGCCGTCCCATTGGCTTCTGCGTTATCATTGGAAACAGATATACCATTTTTGATGATCCGTAAAGAAAAGAAAGGTCACGGGACTGGTGGTAGAATCGAGGGAGACCTTGAAGAAGGAGAAAAAGTAGTAGTTGTTGAAGACGTGACTACAACTGGGGGATCTTCGATAGAAACTGTTGAAGTATTGAGAGATGCAGGAGCGATTGTTGAGAAGGTTCTAGTGGTAGTTGACAGAGAAGAAGGCGCAGAAGAATCATTGAAGGATATTGATGTAGAATTAAAACCATTAGTTACTGCAACAGAACTTTTAAAAGATAAATAAAAAAGAGTTTTTTACTCTTTTATTTTTTTCTCAAATATCTTTCTTAGGTATTTAATCGGTACTCCTCCTGCGTATAGGATAGTATCATGAAAGAATTTCTCTGAAAAATCATCTCCCATCTGGTTTCTTATATCATCTTTCAGTTCTTTGATCATAACTTTACCAAGAAGATAACTCAACTGATATGCTGGATTCTGTGTATATCTTTTTACCTCTGCAGTTGCATCTTCTTTTTTCATGCCTACTGTATCTTCTAAGTATTGAACAGCCTCGTCGAAAGATATTTCATTTCTACTCAATTCTATATCGACGATTATTCTTGCAGCTCTCCAAACCACGTCTCTTGTTTGAACAAGTCTTGCTTCTGGTGTGTCATCGAAGCCATGGTCTTTCATCATCTCTTCACAATAATGGGCCCATCCTTCGATCGTTTCTACAGCCTGAGAAAATAGATGGAAAATATCATCATTTTTACACGCAGCAGTAGTTTGAAGATGATGTCCAGGATATCCTTCATGAACAGTAGTGTTCCTCACATCCCAGTATGAGTAATTTTCTAAATCTTTTTCATTATTAGGTGGAGTTACCATATACATTCCTTTTTGGACCTTATCGAATTTTGCAGGGGGCATGTAGGCAGCAAAGGGGATTATGTGTCTCATGTATTCAGGGGTCTTGATAACTTCTATACTCTCAAAGTCTGGTATCGTTGCCAAGTCCTCCTCGATAACGAATTCCTTTGCATCCTCTAGTCCTTCCTCATACCACGTTATCGCTTCTTCGAAGTTTTCAGGCACTTCTGACATCACTTCATCTACAACTTCCTGTGTAGTTTTATCAGGATCTATTTGATAAGCGTATTTTTCCATATCATTTCTAGCTTCTTCTAGAAGTTCTTTACCCAGATCATATATTTCATCTGCAGAATAACCTATCTCTCTTTTTTCTAGAAGATCATCGAATTTTTCTTTTCCAATAGCAAATTCATCTTTAGCGTTTAATCTGATTTCATTTAACCATTCCTTATATTCTTCAAGAGCTTGATCTGCATCATCTACTGCGTTACTTAGTTCAGATAATTCTTTTTCATCAAGATCATTTTCCTTAGCGATCATAAGAACTAATTTTAACATCATTGGCAATCTTTCTGAAGATTCAATTGCCATATCTACCCATAATTTTACGGGATCTTCTATTCGAGTTCTCTCTTCCTCAACTATTCTCGGGATATCTTCGATCCTTCCCTTAATACTTTTCAATCTTTCTTCTAATGGAGCAAATTCTCTTTTTAGAAGCAGGAGTATTGAAGAGCCGATAGTACCTGGGACAGAAGGTTGTTTTTTCCAATGCTCTAATTCATTCATTCTAAATAACATCAAATCAAGGATGTGTAAGCCCAATTCCTTTGCAATTTTATTATCTTCTGATAACTCTTCATCTTCAAAACTTTTTAGTTTTTCAAACCAGTCCTCCATCATTTCCATATCTTCTTCATGTGCCTGTTTAGTGACATCTGGTAAAACATCATCATACTCATGTATCCCCATATGAGTCGCCATCACTGGATTCCTTTTCATAAATTTATCAAATATCTCTTCTTCTAAATCTTTAAATTTTTTATTTTCTTCTTTTGTCATGATTTCCCTCTTTTATTTAATTAGAGATGTAGTTATGTTATATTTATATGGCGGGTAATTTTGCTCCTTTTGATTTTTCATAGGGTGAGATAATGAAAATTTTACTTTATTAATTTATTATGGTATTTCAGTTGTTTAAAAAGCGATTTTTCAAAAACCATGTAATCATGGGAAGTATTCGATCATAGATGTTTTATCATTTTAATACCGCTCTCACCATTTGTATAAAAATCTTCAATTATCCCCAAAGCGTGAAATCCCTTTTTTCTATAAAAGTTAATAGCTTTTTCACTGCTTACCCTAACTTCTAAAGTAATTTTTTTCATCCCTTTTTGGGCACTCCTTTCGATGAAATTTTGTAGAAGATTTGATCCAATACCTTTATTTCTATGAGTCGGTCGGACAGCCAGCATAAGTATTCTCGATGTGTCTTTACTTACTATCACTCCAGATATGAAACCTAGTATGTAGCTATCTAAAGAAGCAACTAGAAAACCCTCTGGCCAGTAATTATGGATTGTAATGTATAATTCCTCATCATAACTTTCTTTAAGTGATATTTGAGCTATCTCTGCTACCTGATCCACGTCGGATTTAGTGAAATTACGGATATAGACCATTCGTTTTTCCAAATAGATATTGTAGTGATATATCTTTCTGTTTAATTTATATGAACTACTATTATAAGTAAAAATCAGGCTCAATTATGTTATCAAAACTGATTTTGAAAAATGTACAAAAGTTTTATTTACATCTGCATGAGTGTGCAAGTGTACTAGTGGTGTCTCCTTAATGCTTGATAAGGAAACAGTAACTAAGATGGGGCTTTATAGAGATAAGAGATCCGATATGGATATAGAAGAGGATCTTTTGATTTGTATAGATAGAGCTGAAGGTTTGATTGATGAGAAAGACCCACTAAATGAATGTTTTTCAAAAGTAAAAGAAATGGCAGAATAATTGGTTTTTCAATATAATAAAAAATTAGAAGAAGTTTTAGAACCTGCTTTCAAATTCTAGCTGGAATTTTTCTTCTTCAGTGGGATAATCAAATTCTACTTTGAATTCTCCATTCTCGAATCTAATAATAGCCCTTTCAAGGACTGTTTTGTATAATTTTACTTTTTTTCCTCTTCTACTCGTTTCTCTTTTTGCTACTTCTAGAAAACCAGCCTCTTCAAGTTCATGTACTTTTCTATAGGCTGCAGCAATTGGTATATCGTATTTCCAACTAAGTTCCTGGACAGGTTTAGGTTTCCTGTAGCATCCCACCAGAATACGTTTGGCATAACCATCCGCTAGTATCTCTAACTTATCCTCAGCATCATCTGTTTCTCTCATATTATAACAACTTCTAATGATTAATATATGATTTTATATACAAAATTCTATTCAAGAAACCATCGTTAAAAATCATGTCTTTTAATCATGCTCATTAATCAAATTTTCGTATTAATAGGTAAAATCAAAATACTGTATCATTATTATGTATCATAATATCATATCAATATTACTTATAGATCTTTAGAATCTTTATTGAATCTCATTTTTTGTTATCCAATCATGCTATTATTAGGCATAATCAATTTTGTTTATTCAAAAGTGATTTTTTTATTTTAGTTCGAATTCACGGAAGAGAACGATGCCTATAGATATCAATACTATTGTTGTTATGAAAAGTATCATAAGGGCATTTGATAAAGATACATCTCCAAAATTTTTGAAGGTACTTATATCTATCCATTCTGAACCTATGCATTTGAGATAATAATTGATGGAAACTTTTTTTATTTTACCTGGTAAAGAACCAACGAACACTTCCCATACAAATGCATAGAATAAGCCCAAGTATAAGGGTTTTTCAATCAATATACTGAATAATAGGAAAAGTGATGAATAGACAATGGACCCTATAATAACCAAACCTATCATTCCGTAATATACTGTCAATGCATCGCTTGTGACTTTTGTAACTCCAACATAAGAAAAGAAACCTGTAGAAACTATGGCAATCATAATTAGGCTCATCGTCAAGATCAGTGAGATGTAATAGCCTATATAGCTCCAAATTCTATTGAGAGAAGAGGTAAGGACCATGGTAATACTTTTATCATCTATCTCATCTCTGATCAAAGTAGACCCGTATATCATCACTATTATAGGCATCAAAAACAGTAGGAGTATATTTTTCATTAAAAAAGATATCACGTTTATATCGTATTTACCTTCGTAAGCAGCGTAGCCCATGACTAATGAGAAGAAGATAACAGATATTATGCTCAAAATTATCTTTTTATCTAAGATTATCTTTTTTGCTGAATAAAGACTCAAAGCTAACGTTCCTTTTATATTATCAATCAAACTCAATTTTATCCCTCCACTATATATTTAAACACAGCTTCTAGATTGTCATCCATACTGTAAATAGTATCAATTTTACAATCAGAATTTAGAATCAAAGATGGTATTTTATCGAAAAATTCGTTTGGATCCTCCACTTCCGTTATCAATTCATTATTGTTCTTGAAATTTATCGAAGATACGAGTTCTACATCGATTAGTTTTTTAGCTAACTCCTTGAGACCATTTCCTTCGATGAAAATGTTATGTGGATGCTCATCTATTAGGTCTCTGATCTCAGATATGTTTCCAGTAGCGACAGTTCTTCCTTTATACATTAACGCGATATCTTGTGTTAATCTTTCTATTTCATATAATACATGAGAACTGACCAAAATATTGTGTCCATGTTCATGATAAAGTGATTTGATTAAAGAGATCAGATCCTTTCTGACTAAAGGATCGGTCCCCGATAAAGGTTCATCTAATAAAAGGAGTTCTGGATCGTGTATTAAAGCCCCTGCGATTTTTATTCTCTGCTTCATACCTTTACTGTAACCTTCTATCTTTCTATCTAGGTCTTTCTTCATTTCAACAACGTTGGAAACTTCTGCTATCCTTTTTTCTAGAATAGTATTTTTTATGCACTGCATAGACCCTATCAACTTTAAATACTCATAACCGGTTGCTCTAGGTGGAAGGCTTTCATAATCTGGACAGAAACCCATTTTTTTGTGAATCTTATTATTTTGCCAAGGATCCTCTCCGAAAACAAGGATATCTCCCATACTTGGTTTTAACAAGCCCATAACAAGTTTGAAAAAAGTACTTTTTCCTGCACCATTTGGACCTACAATACCAGTTATACCTGGTTTTACTTCCAGATCCATTGAATTCAATCCAATAACGTCATCATACCATTTAGAGAGCTCATGAGTATTGATAACATCATTCATTTTCCCACCGCCTTGTGATGTATTCTGTATAATGAGACCAATACTGGTAGAGTTATAAGCAATATCATCAACACACCGAATAATGTAGAATTTATTCTGCTTGGAAGATCTTTACCGTAAATAATCCTCAAAGAATAATTCAGTAAATTCATAGGATTTACCAACTTCCAATTGTAATTAAAATTTGAAAATATCTCTCCTATAGAAGGAGTTACTATGAATGAAATAAAAGTTCCACCACCAGCATAAGATTTTTTTTCTGTAAAGGAAGATAACATTATACCATATCCTGTTATAACGATAGAGTAGAGAATACCAGCTAAGATAGTTGAACCTAATACTTCAGCACTGTTCATATAATTACTTCCTGTCTGAAGTGAAATCGCTGCTATTCCGTATAAGAACGGTGGGATTAAGCTGAAAAGGCTGATAATCAGAAAAGCTCCGCTATATTTACCAAATAAATAATCGATAGGTCTTATTGGCCTAGAGAAATAGAGTACAAATGAATTACTGTTGATATCATCTGAGATAAGGTCAGAGGTAACTATTGCAGCTAAAATTATAACGAAGATATAGAACATAAAACTATCAAAATAGTTGATCATCATTCCTGCCTTTAGTTCTTCAACTGGCATAAAAACAAGATTTAAAAAGTTAGGAAAATGAACAAGCACACTACCTATGATAAGTAGGGCGATAATACCTTTTGAACTGATCTTATTTTTGAATATGTTTTTAATTATCACAAAAATTCTCTTAATATGATTGGTTCTTTTTCCCTGCCATGGCTTATATTCTATAGGTTTAATCCCCATTTAACTCCCCCCTTTCGAATGCATCGATGAAAACGTCCTCTAGTGTAATTTTGTGTTTCCTGAGTGATCTTAATTGTACATTTGAAGCGTCAGCAGCTTGAAAAATATGGTCGTTTTCTTTAACTCCTTCTGCTATGAATTCTAGTTGTTGTCCTTCGTATTGTGTAGATGAGATGGTATATTTTTCATTTAGTTTATTAGTAAAATCTTTCAAATCTTCAATTTTACCTCTTGCTTTGATCCTTATCCTACCTTCATCTCCTTTGATTAGAGTTTCTATTGGACCTTCTAACAGTTTTTTTCCATTGCTAATTATGAATATATAATCGCTTACTTTTTCAACTTCATTTAAGATATGAGAACAAACAATTATTGTTTTTCCAGACTCCCCAATTTTCTTGATCAAAGATAACATCTCTTCTCTTCCTTCGGGATCCATACCATTTGTGGGTTCATCTAGGAATAGTATTTCAGGATCGTGGACAATCGCTTGTGCTAATTTTACCCTTTGTTTCATTCCAGTAGAGTATGAGGATATTTCTCTATATCTTTCCTCATCTAGACCTACAAAATCCAATGTTTCGTGTGTTCTTTGTACCGCTCTATTTTCCCTTAGACCAGATATCTGGGCCATATAAGATACAAGTTGAACTGAATTCATTTGGTCGATCAGACATTCGTGTTCAGGCATGTATCCTATTATATCTCTGATCTTAGTCAATTCACTTTCAGGGTCTAGTCCCTTAATATTAATAGAACCTGAGTCTCTTTCTACTAATCCAAGAAGTGATTTTATAAAAGTGCTTTTTCCAGCCCCATTCGGACCAAGCAAACCTATTATACCTTTAGGTATATCTGCAGTAAATTGGTCTAACCCGATTATGTGTCCATATTTAACTTGTACCTCTTTTGCTTTTATAAGACTTTCTTTATTCATACAGATAACCTTACCCTGATGTAGGAGTAAATAATATAGGTTATTTTATTTTTTCTATTTTAGTTTAGTTTCATTTTTGGTTAATCAGGAAAAAAGATATATATCAAAAGAAGATTCTTTTAATCGGAGGAAGTGGTTAGATCATAGCTATGCAAGATCTTTCCTCTTAATTATTGGGTGATATATTGAATGAACTCATACTGATTCCGTGTTCATGTAAAAAAGGATTTAATTCTAAATTTGAAGATATCGTTAGCTGTGATAAGACCTTCACAGAAGGATTAGATGAAGAATACAGAGAAAAATTAAATAGCTTACAGAAAGAAGTCGCTGAATCTTTTAATATTAATCTAAAAGATAATGAAGATAAGATACCAGCTTGCAAAATATATCAAGGAAAGCTTTACAGCCAATTGGACAGCGATATATGGAATGATTTAAATAAAGATAACAAAAAAGAAGTTTTGATAGTCAATCCTTTGTATGGCGTCATAAATTGGTCTGAACCTATAATTGACCATAATTTGACCATGGAGGATAATATCAATAGCCACAGGTTGAACACTTGGTGGAAACATAATGGTATTAGTGATATACTAGCTAATTATATAATCAATAAGAATTCTGATCTTATAAGGTCACTTCTACCGGTATCCCATAAAAAGTCTATGCCTTTTATACAGTACAATATTGAGGTCGACTGGCTCCAGTATGATTATCCTAAATTAAGATCCGGAAGTAATTATTATAGAGGGTGGGATCTGTCCAGGATAATCAGGGGTGATGATATCATATGTCCAGAATGTGAATCTGTGAAAACTAAGAGGATATCTAAGGAATATTTTGGATGTGTAGAATGCGGCACAATATATGGAGTGGAAAAAGAAGGATAAATTTATTTATTTATTACTAATAGTCAAATTGACCTCTACAAATCGCTCTTAATCCATGTAGGACGGAGTAATTACCTAGGGATGTAAATTTGATCTTTGGCATTGGATTTACTATATTTTCATTTATAACGTTCATATTATCACCGATAATCGCTTCTGGATTGTTAACTGCGATACTTCCCCCAATAATGATAATTTCAGGATTGTATAAATTGATAATATTTGATATTCCTTTGGCATTGATCTTTTGAAATTTTTTTATAACTTTAACAGCTTTTTTATTTCCTTTTTTGAATTCCTTGAATAGTTGTTCTGGATTTTTGAAGGATTCTTTGGTTATTTTCTCTGCAAATTCGATGAGGTTATTTCCTGAGCAGTAAGCCTCCCAATGACCCTTTCCCCCGCAACCACATAGTCTATCTCCACCTATCAACATATGCCCCACTTCCGCAAAATTACCATCCCAACCTTTGATCAGATCCCCTGACGATATCACACCAGCACCAATACCTGTGCTGATGGTTAAGTAAACGATATCATCAGATTTGTTTTCCCCGTAAAGATATTCTCCTATCACTCCGGCATGACAGTCATTTATCAGTTTAGGATTGAAGAAATTATCTTTAAATAAGTCTTTAATATCGATCTTCTGGCTTTGGATATTAGGGGGAAAAATAAGATCATTTTTTAAGTCCAATGGTCCTGGCAACGCAATAGCGGTATTTTCTATATTATAATCCTTTTTGATGTTCTTCAATATGTTATTTGAATTCTCTAAAAATTCTTTAGTATCTTTTTTTATAATGTCTATGAACTCTACATCAGCTATCCCAAGATATACTTTTGTGGCGCCCATATCTATACAAAGACTGCCCATAGTTATCAATTGTTTAAGGCAGTATAATATTTTGTGATATAATAGTGGAAAAAGAGTTATTCGTATCAATAGTTTTTAAAAAAATTTAATGTTTTTAATTAATCCTTATGTTAATTAAAGTATTTTAAATCGTAAATTATATATCTTAGTTTCACATTTCTTGTATTTACGGACAAGCGAACAAGTATAATGAAAAATGGCAGACTACTAATTAATATGAGTAGTTCAATAATAAACCACTATTCTAGTATCATCAAAGGGGAGGGAGGATGGTTACCTGGGAAGTCTGGACTAATTAATGTCTGGGCTTCCCAGAATCATTGTCTTTATATTGGTTGATATCATTCCAAAAATTTAATCAAGTTGCTTCTATAGTCCATCTAGAACATAATGAAATTTGACATAAGAAATTTTGGATTCGACCTTTCCCGAAAATATAAATCGTTCATTTTATTTTTATTGTTCTTATCTATAGTTATGGGTTATATAGGAAGGATGAGTACTTCTGTAGCATTAGATAATATAGCATCTGACATGGGTTGGTCTTCTTCTCAGCAGGGTAGTTTGGGAGGAGTTTTGTTAGGTATATTTCTGGTTAGCTATGGATTTTCTAACATATTTTTCAGCCCTAATATTGACAAATACGGAACGAAAATAATGTTAGCAATTTCGATATCGGGTTGGTCTTCAGCTATCTTTATAGGAGCATATTTTGGTGGAAACTACTGGATATTATTATTTTCTAGATTACTTTTAGGCTTGGCCCAGGGTGTATTGTTCCCAGTAGCAAATAAAGTAACAGCGGGTTGGTTTAAAGAATCTAAAAGAGGTAGAGCAAATTCAGTTTTTATGAGTGGAGGTCCTGTAGGCGTAGCAATCGCACCAATTTTAATGTCCCCTTTGATCATTTTTCAAACCTGGCAATTTTCGTTTTATATAGTTGCTTTGACAGGATTTATTTTAAGTATACCTGTCTTATTATTTATCAGAGACAGTCCAAATCGAAGTATTAAATTTAATAAAGATGAAAAAAGAGATCTTGATATTAAAAAATCATTGATCAATTTAGCAAAAGATAGGGATTTTCAAGTTGTATTGATTGGGTTCACTGCAGTTACAACAGTTTGGTGGGGTGTCAGCTTATGGATCCCTACTTATCTCATAGAAGTACATGGTTTGAATATCAGCGAGATGTCTTACAGAGCAGCGATACCGTATGTAGGAGCGGTTGTTGGTATGGTTATAGGGTCATGGGTTAGCGATACTAAAGGCCACACTAAAAAGATAATAATGTCATCGCTTTTCATGAGTGCTCTGATGATAGGTATGTTAACTATATTTCCTATGCCTAATGTAAATTATGCCATCTTAATTTTATTTTTCGTGTTTCTTTTTGGTCAGATGGCTCCTCCTTTATTTTTTACTATGCTGCAACAAAAGGTGCCCAATAACACCATCGGTTCAGCAACAGGTTTGATGAACGGTATAGGAAACGGTGTAGGAGTATTGGGTCCAGTTTTGGTGGGAGGTGTTGTTGCATTAACAGCATCATATAACATAGGCTTGCTCTCGTTATCGCTTATTGCTATCTTTGGACTTATAACATTTTATATCTTCGATAGTTAACTTGCAAGTTGGTTCTTACCTAAAATAGTAAATACGACCGTTTATATGTTTAAATTACGTTAAAAAACGTGAAAATGAGGTTGATACAATGAGTGAAGAGAATACAATCTTTATTGGAAAGAAGGAAACTATGAACTATGTGATGGCATTGTTAACCCAGTTTAACAGTGGTAGTGATGAAGTAGTGATAAAAGCCAGAGGTAGAGCAATAAGTAAAGCAGTCGATGTAGCAGAAATAACTAGAAATAGATTTATGGAAGAGGCCGAGATAACTGAAATAATAACAGATACAGAAAAGATAGAAAACGAGGATGGATCTGGTTCAACAAATGTTTCCTCTATTGAGATTACGATGAAGAAGGAATAAATCGGAGAATGTTAATCCATTTAAAAGGATGGAGAGTAAAACTCTCCAATCTCTGTTTAATTATTTTTAGGTTTGAACTTAGTTAGTTTTATATCTATTAATTTTATTGGTTTATTTGGTGATGATATGGAATTAAAAAATAAGCACTGTGTACCTTGTGAAGGTGGTGAACCTCCTTTAACAAAGGTTGAAGAAGATAGATACATGAGAGATTTAGAAGAATGGAAACTTGATAGAGAAGGATTGCATAAAATCGAGAGAACGTTCAAATTTAAAAATTTTAATGAATCGATGAAATTTGTAAATAAGGTTGCTGATCTTGCTGATAGTGAAGGTCATCATCCTGATATCAAAATATCATGGAATACGGTGGAATTAAAATTAACAACTCACGCTATAGATGGACTCTCTGAAAACGATTTTATCATGGCATCTAAAATAAATGATATAGCAGATTAAAATTTTATTGTTACAGTAAAAAAGGAATTTTCTAATGATTCCCTGTCCCATTCGTTTGCCCAATCGATCCTTCTCTGGGGAGGTTTTTTTCTTATCTTAGAAACGGTACCGATATCTGACAGACTCCAGAGTAGATTCAAGATGCTAAAAAATATCAAAAATCTTGAATATGGATCGATTAGGACCGAAAGAGAAAGTACTGTAGGGAATAAAAAGAAAAAAAGTAATTTATTATCATATCTCATGTATTGGTTATCTACGATAAAACCGATTCCTTTTTTTGAAATATAAAATAATTTGAATTCAACTTGAAGTAAAATCAGTGAAAGGTAATGAAAAACCTCATGTAATACAAACATGAGCAAAGATGAGAGTACTAATAGTATTATCTCATTCATGTAAATAGATTATCTACGACTAGCTGTTTTAACTTTTTGATTAAACAAGAACGGGTCTTTTTTTATAATTTCCTAGGGTCGATATGTTCTATTTCATTGAGATAATCATAAACAGGATTTGTTGAAACAATTGGTTCGTTTAATGACAATGAATGAGCGATATGTATGGAATTTAAAGATCCAATATCAAAAAGGTCTGAGTATTTACTTAAAATAGATTGAACTGTTTCAGTCATTTCAGGTGTAAAAGATATGATTTCAATATTATTTTTGTTTAATTTTGATAATAAATCTGAATGATTTATACCTATTTCTGAATTAATTTTTAAAATTTCAAATACTGTCATAACAGAAGTTTTTGGATTTTTAATTTTTGAATGGTCTACTTCTTTAATGAACCAGTCTTCATCTTCTATCATGGCCATTATTACATCTATAGCTAAATACATGAACATTCCTTCTTTTAAGACAAGTCCTACTATATGAATAAATTAATCTTCATAGGTATATATTCTTTATTGCCATCTATCAATATATTTCGAATAAAATTTTAACTCTACTACTCTTCACACATGAGAAAAAAATCTTCTTGATTTTGTAATTTTATTGGATTTTTGAGTTTTAAATCTCCTATTTTTTTGTATAATGTATCAGTGGATAATATTGTTTCATTAATGTGTATACAGTGTGCTGCATTTATAGCATGTTGTGTGTCAAATAATATAAGTTCATTATATTCATCTAACAATTTTATTGCCAATTTTAGAATTTCTGATGTGAATGGAAGAAGTTCTATATTCTCATTTTGAATCTTTTTATATATCTCTCGAAGCTCTAGATCAGAATCCATCTCTGAAACGATATCTTTGATTTCAAATACTGTCATGATAGAGGTCTTTAAGTTTTCCCTGTTATCTAACTCTAATTTACCAAGTAGAATATCGTCAAGACCTATCAAAGCCATAGTAATATCAGTGTCAAGATACATCTGCTCCCTCCTAAGTACTAACTGGGTATTTCTAATAGCTGATGATTATAACCCTTTAAGTATATTTATATGATAATCATTATAACATATATTGTTTTTGGTTAAAACGTTCAGTTAAAGTGAATGTATGTTATTTTATTTATCATAACTGAACTTCTCCTTAATCATATTAATAAATATAATAAAAATAAATGATTTAAATTAAGCAAATTAAACGATATTTCAATTCCATTTAACGAAAATTATATATCATTTTTATACGTTATTAGAGATGAGGGTCGATAGTATACCTTCGGATGAGCTCGAACTGATAAGGATAATGCGAAAAATATTTCAAAATAAGGATAAAGAAGATGAATTACCCGGTATAGATATGACCTTCGAAGAGGCTTTAAATAACTTAAGGTTAGAGAAAGAAAGAAGAAAGATAAAAATCAAGCAACTCGAATCTCAACTTGAGGATAGATCAGTTTCAGAAGAGCAAAGGAATCAATTACTAAAGACAAAATATCAGCATGATGAGTGGAAAGATTTGATAGAGAATACTATAGAAGAAATCGAGTACAAATAATAGTTTTTTATAAAAATAATTAAACTTATCAAGGTGTTGTTTATCTTATAATATTACACTATGAGGTCTTATCATGGAATTAAATGAGATTTTGAATACAATGGATAGAGAATTAAGGAATACCGCATGGAAGTATAAATTTTGGGAGAAAGAAGGAGTACTTGAGTTCAGAAATACTGGTAAAAATTTGACTGATTCAAAATTAGATGAAAGAATTGGTGAAATTCTAAATGAAATATTAGATAACGGAAAGTTTAAACCAATATTGGGTGGTAAGTTTGGTATATCCTCTGAAGATGGAGATATTTGGAAGATTACTATAGATGAAAATGGTCATCCTGATGAGAGAGTACAAAAATTAGAAAGAGAAGAGGCAAGAAAATTTATCCGTAAAAGCTTTCATAGAGTCGATAATGACTTATTAGTATCTAACAGAGCGGTGATAGATTTGGAAGAAATCGTTGATATTTTTTCAGAAAGGTCACAGGGTAAAAAATACATCAATATCAGCATGAAAGGAACTAAGAGAGTGGTTCTAGATGATGATGGAGGTTTAGAATTTAGCTGCTGATCTTGATTTATTGATGATAATATTAAATATACTTGAGGTCAGCTCTGAATCTATATAGGATAACATTTCGTTTTTCCATTTTTCTTGCTCAGGATAATTTGTTTCAAAATTTTTCAGAACTTTATCAAAATCAGCCTTTTCTTTACCCTTTCTGAAAAGTCTAGTTGACATGTCCTCAGCCCAAGATCTCTCCTGGATTAGTTCTTCGTGAAATCTCTCATTCCAACGTCGTTGGTAAGAAACGATAGGTTCTGTAAACTCAGGAAAGTCTCTTTCCAAGAATTTATCTGAAGCTTTATCATAATAGGTTAAAACTGCTTCTACTGGTTCGAGACCTTTATAATCTGTTTTAGAAAGCTCCCCTGCCCACAAACAAGCTCTAAAATCTAGATAAGCTCCCATATGTTCGAATATTTTATCAGCGAGATACACAGACTGATGTAATATGGAATCCCAATTTTTGGGTGGGTTTCTATGGTCCTTTATTGCTTTGCATATCTTTGATATATTGTTTTTATTAAAATTGTAAACTGATAAAATCTCTTCTGCTGATTCTGCACTGGCTTCTGCATGGCATCTTTCTTCTGTGATTGGTCTGACAAAATCGTGTAGTAGACCAGCAACATAAGCCAATTTCTGGTCTTCTTTTGATCCGTTTCTTACTTTAACAAACCACCTAGCACCATCAGCAACTCGAGATATATGTCCCCATCTATGAATAACACTATTTGCTTCTTTATATTCCTCTTTACAGAACATTTCTAACTCTGTTATATCTCTGTTGCTTACCATCATAGAAAATGAATCATGTTTTATTTTATAAACCTATCCAAATTTGAATTCCCCAAACCTTTCAGATTTGGCTTTACATATTGGACATACAGGAGGTGGATTTTCCCTAGCAGCTAGGTATCCACAAACACTGCATCGCCAGACCTTGATATTATCTTTTTCTGTTTTACTGTTTGCTTCTTTTTTAATTTGTTTTCCTTCTTCTTTTGCTTCCATACCTGCTTCTATTATTTCTGAAGGTCTTCTTTCTGGAATTGACCCCATCTTTGTAGGATCTTTTTTAAGTTCTTCAGATACAAATAAACCGCAGTAACACATACCGTGTTCATTGACATCAGCATCCCTATATTCGCAAGGACAAATTATGTCTACATCATACCTTTTGATTCCGCTAGCTTGTCTACAAGGACATGATGCATAGCCATATCTTTCTTCATTTTTTACAAGCCCTTCTATTAAATCATCTAGTAATTCTTCATCTGGACAAACATGATATCCATTTTCTTCGGCATTTTTTTCAACGAACATCTTCATCTCTTTTTTATCCCTCATCCTCCAACACCTCTTTGATTCTATCTTTTTGATAACCAATTATAACTTCCTCTCCTTTGTCTATGACCATTGTTGGTGTACTAATATTTGGATTGTATTCTTTTAATTCGTCTCTAATTTCTTTGCTTTTATCACCTTCAATAGTATCGATATCGACATACCTGTATTTCACATCCAATTCTTTCAATAATTTTTTCACTTTTTTACACCAACCACAAGTACTGATTGTAAAGATCTTCACATCGTGTATGTCATTTTCACCATTTACTTCTTCGAAACACATAGTTATAGATTAATATTGATTAATATGAACTTTAGGGTTTTACTAGACACAAATGTTTATTTATTAGATTAACACAAAATGTAATAAAGAAGTGTGGATAGAATGCCATATAAAGATAGATATAAAAAGGAAAGACCAAAGATGCTCCATCCAAATACAGGTCATTATTTAGCATCAAAAGAACTGAACCAATTAAAGAAAGCAAGTGATTTTATCGTTGATATACTAGAGATATAGGATACTGAAATAATCTTAACGATAATTTTAAAAATAAAGAAAATTATTGTTCTTTAGAGGTGAACACGAATTGAAAGATCGCGATATTCTTTTCGATTGCGATATATGTGGAGAGGCTTTTAGATCAAAAAAAGAGTTAGAGAAACATATAGAAGAGGAACACACTTGATCTGAAAGGATTATAAAATCATTTTAACAATTCTTAACCTTTCCATTCTTTTTTCAATATACCATAGATCAAAACGTTTACATATTTTCCATCTTTATAACTTGCTTCTCTCATTACACCTTCTTTCTTAAAGTTCAATTTTTCCCATACCCTTATTGATTCAGGGTTGTTCTCGAAAACTCTAGCAAATAATCTGTGCATACGTAATTCATTAAATCCATATTCAAGTATTAGTCTGGTAGCCTCAGTACCAAAGCCTTCTTCTTGATGTTCTGGGGTAATCCAAAGGCCTATCTCAGCATTTCCAGAATTTTTGTTTATTTTAAATAGAGATATCATACCTATTTTTTCTTCATCTCTAGAATCAGTGATTAAGAGATGGACTTGCTTTTCTTTTCCATTAGCTATATTTTCAACAAATTCTTCCTCTTTTTTTCGATTGTAAGGCTTACATTGACCTAGATGCTTCCTGATCTTTGGATCATTTATATTTCTTTTCAAAAATTGAATATCTTCCTTTTCTACGGTCCTGAGATCTACTCTTTCCCCTTTTATGAATATGTCAGATTCCATGTTTAATCTACTATTAAAAGGAAATATGGGTTATTTTACACTTTTTACTATTGATATTTAACATCTGTTTTGATTTTCTTATTTTTATGGTTGATTTCTACTTTTATGTATCCATTATCCTTATTATCTAAACAATAACATTTTCTGAATTCATCGATAGTCAATTTTTGTTTATAATATGGTGGAAAAATGGATGAATCAAGTGCATAATCTACGCCATGTGGCATTCCATCTGAGCCAAAAATTAGATTTTTTCCAGGTTCAAATCCAACATCATCTATTAAAGTTCTGAATTGATTATTTTGTTTTAGATACTCATCATTTAATCTATCGGAGTAATCCAGTGAATCGGAATTAAAATTAGGTTGCATACATAAGGTAATATCTAAATCAAGGGCTTTTTTTGCGATACTTTCGGTTATAAATTGGACATGCTCCATTCGGATCTTTGGAAGTTTTTCCTTTCCTATTTCACCCACTGCATCTACTATCTGGTCTATTGCTCTGTCACCGATGGCATGTACAGCTATTTTATCGACTCTGTCGGTAAGGTTTAACATTATATCTTTAAATTCTTGGTTGGAATATAGGAGTATTCCTCGTCCGCCATTTTTGTAAGATCCATTTAAAGCAGCTGTAGATGCACCTAGAGCACCGTCTGTGAATAGCTTAACACCTTCGATATTTTCTCTGTTTGCTTTACTCAATGATTCGAACAGTTCTAAATCTGCCCAAAATTTTGTTCTATCTGAAAATTTGGAATCTTTTATCAATTCTAATGTTTTTTCATCGGTTAAAAGCATATCTTCAGCAAGCCAAACACCTTTCTCCTCTAGTGATTTAAAATATTTTTTGATTTTACTGTTAGTACATGATTTTATTTCCGATAATCTACGTAATATCTTTGGAAGGTTTCTTTCTACCCATTCATCGTCTTCAATCTTTCCTACTAATTCAGGATAAGAATCTTTCAGCATCTTCTTAGCTGGTTGATTAACGATAAAACCATGGAAAGACAGATTACAGATTATTAAAGGTTTTAACTTATCCAATTCTTCTTTATCAAAAGAGAATTTACCGCTGTTCCAACCTAATACGATTGTCGGTTTCTCATCTCTTTCTTTAATAAGTTTTATAGCTTTGTTTTTTGTTTCTGCATATTGTAGATTTAAACAATCTATCAAGGAAGCATATTGTGAGACGTGGGTGTGGTGATCATACAATAAAGGGATCTCATATTTCTCTTTCATCGTATCATCGAACAAATTTTTTGTATTTACAACTTACTATTGGAACTATCTTTAAGATAAAGTATATATCGCAGTAAATCCTTTTATTTTATTTGGGTGAAAGAGATGGAAGAAGAGTATAAATGCAAAGCCTGTGGTGAGAAGTTTACCAATAGAAAGGCCTATAGAAAGCATTTAAGAGAGGAACATAGATAAGATTTCGTGACAATTAGATAAGAAATCTGAGGGAATTGAAGATCAATTGTTAAATTATTTATATCTAATAGTCCAGTGTATAATACGATAATCATGATAGATCTGTTTACCTCTGTAATCTACCCCTACCTAAATCTATTTAGGAAGGAGCTTTCGGGTGTTCTCTGCTTCTAACCCTGTGTCT
>CAZEXI010000002.1:0-73343 GCA_964516805.1 uncultured Thermoplasmata archaeon | reverse complement strand
AAATCCCGCCGGTGGCTTCCACGTTCAAGTTTAGATTTGTTGATTGATAATTTTCGTTGTTAATCATATTAATAGTAAGTTATTCAAATATTGTACAATAACTTTATTAAACAGTTATCATCAATGACGAAGCAAATCAAGTTGGTGGTATTATCAAGAAGATATTGTTGACCGGTTTCGAACCCTTCGGTGGTGAGGATGTAAATCCTTCTTTAGAGGCTATGAAAGAGTTAGATGGGTACAATTACAAAGGTTATGAAGTTGTAGGTTTGGAGGTTCCTACTGTTTATAATGAATCCATGGATATTATTAAGGATAAGATCTCCGAGATAGGTCCCAAAGCTGTAATAAGTGTAGGGCAGGCTGGAGGAAGGAATAGGATCTCAGTTGAAAGAATAGGGATAAATGTAGATCATACTAAACAAAAAGATAATGAAGGAAATGCTCCCAAAAACAGACCTATAGATGAGAATGGACAAGATGGTCATTTCAGTACACTTCCTATACAAAAAATCACTGATGATCTAAAAGAAAATAACGTACCAGCACATATATCAAATTCTGCTGGGACATACATATGCAATCATATCATGTATGGTGTGCTAAACCATATAGAAAAGAACGAATTAGATATGATATCAGGTTTTATACATGTGCCATACATACCAGAACAGGTCATAGATAAAAATAAACCGAGCATGTCAATGGATATGATCATAAAAGCGATTAAAATAGCTGTAGAAACAACGATAAACAGCTTAGAATAATCTTATTCTTTATATCTATTTTCTTCTGGTAGCTCTATTAAGTCACCTTCTCCAGAATAAATACCAAGTATATTGTATATATCCGGTTTATAAACTATCTCTTCTTTGATATCACATTCATCTTTCAGTAGTTTTCTCACTCTTAGTACATCCATTTCATCAAAGTAATTAGGTGTATACACTTTCAAAATATGATCGTCTTCGTCCTTTTTTTCTCTTAACCATTTAGTAGATACTTGTGCACCCCATACTAAACTATTCTTTATCAAATCATCTAGAGTGTCCCAGATTTCATCTATCTCTTCAGGTTTTACCTGAATTATCCACTTGCCACTTAGATAACCATCATCTTTGGCTTGAAGGTCTATCTTTTCAACTTGAGGATCATCGGTTTCCGGAAGATGTTCCTCTTTTAAATTGTCAGGATGTATAACATCATTCTTTTCAATATATTTGTTCAGTCTGTCTGATGCCCGTTCTAGTCCTAAAGTTAACCAAGTTTCACCTTCTTTCTCGGATTTTGAAGGATATTTTTCTGTTTGCAATTGAATCACTATAAAAACAATTTTTTTACCCAATTATAAGGTTTTTCGTGAATTCTCTGATATACTATCAAAATTCTATTAACATCCTGAAAAGTGTTGTTATATCTAATTTGTTATGTTTTATTATCGGCACTAAAGGACCGGGATTATTCTTCTTTAGAAAAGTCTTATAGTAATTTGGTATGAGGGAACTTGGAACATCATCTTCTCTTTTCTCCCCAAAAAGATGATTCTCTAGGGTTATCAGTTTATGATTAGGTGCATCATTCCATCTTTCTCTAGCTATATGCAGGAGGTCAAAATGAGGAAGATCTATATTTTTTGTGATATCATAGTATCTGCACCTATCATCGATGAATCTTGAATCGAATCTTCTACCGTTAAAACTTGCTATATATTCGAACAGATCTAGTTTCTCATGAAATCCTTCAATTATCGCTTCTTCTTCTTCCAAGTTCCTGGCCAAAAACTGATCAACATGGAATTTATTATTGTTATAGTAACCAGTACCTATCAGGAAAACTGGGCAGTTATTCAATCCGAGAGTTTCTATATCGAAGAAAAGTACCTTTTTGATGTCTATCAAGCCTAGGAGGTGATAATTCAATGGATGACCTAGATTGTGCCATCTTTGGATCTTATCCTGTAAGGAACCGATATTTAGACTTTCTATATCATCGATCAATTCTTTTACATGATCCTCATAATAACCACTATCTTTCAGATCATAAAAATTTGATAAACCTTTATTTTTTAGTTTTTCTTCTGTCTTTGGTCCGACACCCTTTATAAGTTGAAAATCAGAATTCAGTTCATTCTTGGATTCTTTTTCATCTATTTCAAAATCATCCATGTCATCGGATGTAGAAATATTGAGATAAGATCCCTTTGAATTTACTTTTTCTATACCATCAAATAAATCTTCCAAGGAAAGTCCTTTATTTTCTTCCATAAGATCCCATTTTTGTTTTTCATATTCGTAAAGGTTGGGTACTTTATCCATCGTTTAGTTAATCGAAGGTGTAAGTTATATGGTTGTTGGTCATAGGATAGATGCAAATTTATCCGATAAACTGTAAATATTCCTAAAGTGGATGAATGTTAATTTTTTAGTTCTAAATTATTTGAAATTCAATTCAGAATAAAAAAATATGGGATTTCGAGACAAAAAAAATTATTTTTCTATGCTTTCTATCAACTCATCCACATCTATTGTTGGAAGTGTTATAGTATCTATAGTACCTCTAGATCCCATCTCCATAGCTATCTTTGACATCGTTTTTTTATCTGCAGCTTCAATAATAGTTAAAAAATCATACTGCCCCATCAGTACATATTGTTTTATTATTTTAGCTCCCCTTTCTTCTATCTCATTGTTTACTTCTTTTATTCTCCCTGGTTTTTCCATCACTGTTTTTCTACCTTCATCAGTCAGATTGGATAGTACAACATACACACCCATTTTTTTCACCCATATAGAAGAAAGTGCTCTGCTTATTTAAGATTTATTTAGAATACCGTCATCTTTATAGTTGTTATTTCAATTGATATATAAGGTAGATAAGATGGTTGAAACGATAACTGCTGAAGAATTAAAGAAAAAATTGGAAAAAAATGATGATTTTACCTTGATCAATGTATTAACTCCGGAGAGTTATCAAAAAGAGCATATACCTGGATCGATAAATATACCTTATCAGGAAATAGTCAAGAACTCCGATGAACTTGATAAATATGATGAAATAATAGTGTACTGTTCAGATATTTTTTGTGATGCAAGTCCGACTGCAGCTAAAAAATTAGAGAAATTAGGTTTCAATAATATTAATGATTTTGAAGGTGGTATGGAAGCATGGAAAGAGAAAGATTATCCAATAGAAAAAGGTGGTTGATATAATGGATTTACGCATAAAAGGTGATTCAGCGTTAGTATTAGCATCAAGTAGTGGGTTAGGTAAAGCATCAGCTAAAGCGCTGCTCAAAGAAGGATGTAATGTTGTAATAAACGGAAGGGATGAGAAAAAATTAGAGGATACAGTGAAAGAATTAGATAAAATAGGCGATGGTGAAGTTAATGGTGTTCAGGGCGATATCACAGACCCAAAAGATATCAAAAATTTAGTTGAAGAAACAGTAGATATCAATGGAGGTTTAGATCATCTCGTAACATGTGCTGGTGGGCCTCCAAGTGGATCATTTTTGGATACTGTTGATGACGATTGGTACAAAGCATTTGACTTATTGGTGATGAGTGTTGTGAGGATAGTCAGAGAGTCTGTAGATTATCTAAAACAAGGAGATGGAGGAACAATCGTTAATATCACATCGATTAGCGTAAAAGAAGCTCTTGAATCTTTAGTGCTTTCTAACTCTGTGAGGATGGCTGTTATAGGATTGGAAAAAACATTATCGAAAGAATTAGGTCCTGAGATCAGAGTAAATGCGATCCTGCCGGGACCACATGAAACGGAAAGGATACAAAATCTGATAAAGCAAGGAATGGATCGAGGCGACTTTGAGTCTTACCAACATGGTTTAGATTTCTGGACTGAAGGAGTACCACTTGAAAGGATTGGTGATCCTATGGAATTAGGAGAATTGGTAGCTTACCTCAGTTCTGAAAAATCTAGCTATGTGAACGGTGTTGCAATACCAATAGATGGAGGTACCAGTAAATCAAATCTATAATATAATTTACTTCCTATCTTCCCACCAACTTTCGAATTCCTCTTTACTAACTTCCTCGAAATCATCCTCATATAAATCTTTGAAAAACTCTTCCTCATCTTTGATTTCTTCTTCTATTTCTTCCTGCTCCTTGAAGAATGCTATCACTGCGATTATAGCTAGAATTGTTGTAGTGATACCGAATATAGCAAGAGGTACGAACCAATTTGTGCCACCAGAATCTGATTTTGTTATCTGTATTTTATCAAGATTATTTGGACTATCTGAATCTACGTCAATATCTTTCTTTTCAATCTCATAACCTTCTTTTTCTATCGTGAGCATTCTTTTCCCAGGTTTTAATAAAATCATGAATCTTCCATCTTCATCTGTGGTAGTATTTTCACCTGTATCACTTTTTACACTTACATTAGAAATTGGTTTACCTTTTGAATCTACTATTTTACCAGTTACTCTGGTTAATATTTCTGTCTTAAATGACCATGTATACTTAGTTAGATTATTTCCCGCTCTATCTTTTCCATCAACCTTTACAGAATAGGTGGTTTTATAATCCAATTTTTCACCAGGATCAAAAATAAGGACATTTTGGTCCCAATGAAGTGATCCATTTATTGATTCATCCTCTTTAAGAAACTCTATTTTAACAGAATCTCTTTGCATCGGTTCAGAGAATTTCACTGTAATATTGGTATACACATCAACTCTTTCATTGGATGGAGAATGAGAAACAATTTCAGGTGGGATATCATCGGGAGAAGAACTTATAATCTGGCTTTTAGAAAAGTGTTCTTCAGTGTTAACCGCTTCTAATTGATAATAATAGGTATTTTCACTTGTCACATTAGGGTCAGTATAATAAAAAACAGATGAATTGAATGTTTTATAAAGACTGATATTTTCTTTACCTAACCCTTTGTAGAGTTTGTATTGGGAAACGGGATAAATGATTGAATATTTTGGTTTACTCCAGGCTAACTCTATATTTTCTCTGCCTGACTTGGCTGAAAATCTAGAAACTGAGCTCAGATAAGAAGTTAGTGGAAAATCATCTTGAGCATTACTCCCCTCGATATGGTATGGTATATCTACAATAAAATCGTTGTTTTCATCAGGACTTGTCCAGTCACTCCAATAATTACCATATCCCTTCTGAGAACTCCAAGTATTATCTTCTGTTTCATTTATATCTTCTTCAAATGCTTGTATCGTGTTTTCCTCATATGTATCATTAGAACCTTGATTGTGGACAAAAGAATTGAAATAAATTTTATTATTTTCGCAGAACCCAATGAGTTTTAAACCGTATTCCTGATTATTTTCAAATAGATTATCAGTGATGGTGTTGTTAGATAGATGATCACTTGCATTGATAGGTCCAAAATCACTTTTTGTATAAGTATGTAGGTTCATTCCATTGTTATTATTATTTCTTATTAGGTTATCACTGATTATATTAGAACGAGAAGAGAAAATATCTATACCGTTACCTTCGTTATTGTTTATTTTATTTCTTTTTATCTGGTTATTTTCCGAATATATTATCGATATACCTCTTTCTTCATTGTGCGATATCAGGTTGTTAGAGATCGAACTGTTTTCTACATTCATGAGGTAAAGACCATGCTGGTTAGATGAACTATTAAGTTTGTTTAATGTGATCTCTCTAGAATTAATTACCTGTACACCTTGTTGAACATTATGTGAGATGTTTAGATTTTCAAGATTTAAATCATTAGAAAAAGAGATGATGAGCCCTATGTTTGTATTATTAATATCTAAATTTTTTATTCTACCATTAGAACAGTTACTTATGATTATCTGACCCGGGTCTCCAGTGATTAATTTATTTTTAAAATCCTCAGATGTGAAATAAAAGACTGGTTTACCATTCACCTTGTTATTTTCTGTTATTTCTTGGGATGTAAAAGCTATTTTATCTCCTTTAAAATAGAAACCAGGACCCCACATACTGTTATTGTGGAAATCGTTTCCATAAGAATCACCTTCGATATAAATTGAGTATGTTTTGATTTTATGAAATAGATTACTTTCGATCTCATTTTCATCAGAGTTAAATATTCTGATACCACAATTGTTATTGTAGAATTGATTATTTTTGATCGTTGCATTTTCTACTTCTGAAAGAACTATACCGCAGCTAGAATTAGTAATATTGCAATTTTTGATAACAAAATTCACATCAGTATTTTCGATGTAAATGCCAGTTTGGACTCGGTCCATATTAAAATGATAGTTTGAAATTAAAAAAGGATCATCTTCAGTCCCATTTCCTGTCCAATTATATTTAAGAGATTTTTCTTGAAAGTTTGTATTGTTTTTGATAATTAAACTTGTATTGAATCGCTCAAGATTATTAGCTTCAAATTCAACTAAAGATGATTTTGTAGATATACTTTCATCTAACTCTAAATGAATTGGGGCTGATATAAATATTGATAGGACCAATATTATTATTATAGGAACATTGAATTTTTTTGACATATTCTTTATTATCCAATAATAAGTCATACTTGAAATTTATCTTTTTTGTTCTCTTCACATTCAATTTGTCTTATCTTTAACATAGGGCAAAGAACCCTACGTTCATAAAGAGGTGGATGTCACTTAATAAACTATCGAAAGAAATAAAAATAAGATTATAGATGAGGAAGTAAGTTAAAGTTCAATATAGGAGATTAAAAAATGGAGGCCAGAGACATAATTAAAGGTATTGGAAAAGAATGGCGAGTAGAAACATATATGTGGGCCACAGTTATGATTTTAGTTGTTTTTGGTATAGCCTCTTTAGTTATAGGTCAAGAACAAGGAGGAAATTTTGGCGATGCATTGATAGGAACGGGACTAGCATTGATCTTAGGTTCTTTAGCTGGTAGCCTTTCTGGCAGAATTCTAGGTTGGCCCTTTGGATGGATATTCGGAGTATTGATCAGTTTGATTTTCACACCGATATTTGCTAACTATATGGCTGACAGTGTTGGTGTACTTAGTGCATCAATTGAAGGCCCAGTAGTTGGTTTAGTTATTGGTCTATGGGCCCAGAAAAGGGATAAAGAAATGATAATGGAATGCGTTGAAGAGGAGTTATAGAATCTATAATTCCACCAGGGAAGTTAGATGAGGAAAATGCAAAAGTTAGGGGCTGCTAAAGAGAAAGAAAAAAATAGACCAAAAGCTGCTGCCTTTGGAATAGGGGGAGCTGGAAGAAATATAATTTCTTCTTTTGAAAATAAAAAATTTTCTAATATCGATATTTATGAAGTTGGAGAAGAAAATCGTTTAGACAATTTTCCATCTATAAAGGTATTTAGAAATGATATAGAGAAAATACTAACAACAAAGATATCAGATGATTATAGGGATAAGACTCGATCTGAAAAAATTTTAGAAAAAAAGATAAAAAAATATGATATACTTTATATTTTATGTGGTCTGGGAGGCAGTATGGGCAGTGGTGTTTCAACAATCTGTTCTAAACTATGTAAAAAGTCTTCTGTATTCTCAGTAGCATTATATGCCACTCCTTTTCAAATTGAAAGCCCATCAAGGAGAGAACTTTCCAGAAAGATCGACAAAAAAATAAAAAAAATTACAGATGTATCTGTTTCTTTTAGCAACGAGAACCTTCTTAAAATGAACCCTCATCTTTCACTAAAAAAAGCGTTCTCTGTCATGAATAAAATCATTTCCATCCCTGTGGAAGACCTTAATAATTTGATAACAGAAGAAGATTTAGACAGATTAAAAGGATTTTGTAACAATGTGGAGGGGTTTGGAATTGGTGCTGGTTATGGTAAGGGTAGAGAAAAAGGAATCAGAGCTTCTAGAGAAGCATTTAACTCCCCATGGTTAAAAAATAAGGATTTTGACAAGGTTATCGCTCTGATAACTCGGGGAGAAAACTCGTCTAAATATGATATTAAGGATGTATTAGAATCTATAGGATCAAAAGTTCCAGAATCTAAAATAATGTATGGTGTTAGAAAAGGGTTGTCAATAAAAGAAAGGATGAGGGTAACTATTCTAGCTGATTAGTTTTGGAGATAAGGATTTTCATCCGAAAACTGTGCCCATTCCCTGTGCAGCAGCTTCGTCTTCCTTTTTGATCGCTTCTTTTACCTCTTCTGCATTTTCAGCTTTTTCTATATCTTCTTCAGTAAATAATTCTGTAGCTCTTTCTATAGCTTCTTCACTACCCTCTATCAATGCATAGAATACATCTTCCTTAAATCCTAAGCTTTTACCATCTCTTACACTTGTTGTTTGTCTACTGATTAAATCATCAGATATGATTTCGTTCATGGCATCCTTTTTATCGGAATCTACTACAAAGACTTCGTACATGGTTATCAAGTCTGCTGATAAACTAATATAATAAAAATATTACTGTTTATAGGTATCTTTAGTGATAGGTAATATGAGAAGAAATAGCCCTATAACTCCCATTCCTATGGTAAAAATAGAAGGTGCGTTAAAAAGTAAAGACAGGATCAAACCACTTACTATGAAGATTATGCCCATCATCATTATGAAGAGATCAGCTAACGTCATTTTATCAGAAATATATTAAAAAGCTATTATTAGTTTTTTCTATTTAGTATTGGTTTTTAAGAACATCAGCAGAGAAACTTGTTCTTTGCTGAGGGGAGAAACTTCTTCGAGCTGCTCTTTTTTATCTTCTTTAAGTAATTTGAGCAGTAGAGGTGAACCTTTTGTAAATTGCATAATCCTTCTCATTGATTCATTTTCAATTTCACAACCGAGAACTCTTTGTGCGTTTTTTGGATTTAAAGGTGAAAGTGAGACTTCTTTAACTTTTCCCCTTTGAATATCATCCATTGTGTAAAATCTTTCATATACAGGAGTACCTTCTCTTGCGTTGATTAATAGTTTTAACTCATCCTCTTTTTCTATAGATGATAGCAATTCGCTCAAAAAATCAACGATATCGTCTGGAACATCATAGTAATCATCTAGGACCAGCAAACACTTTTTTGATATTAGGCCCTCTAACAAGTTTTCACTGTTATTACAGATTTCGTTATTGAAGCTCTTGATCTTTTCGATCGAATCTTGGCCAGAATTATTGAATATATTGAGTGCCAATATATGTCTATCCTCAATCTTTTTTACAAATTTTGAACTAAGCGATGAGTTGCCATAACCTTTTCTTCCTAGTAAAACAAGGACAGGTACATCGCCTTTTATCCAATCATTTAATTTATCCAGTTCTTCTTTTCTACCATATAATTCATCAACCTCTGGTATCTCATCTACTTTTTTAACTGGATTGAAAGGGCCTTCTTTGTCTAAATTTAATACTTCGTCACCATCTTCAATTTTATTTATTATATCTAAGATACTTACTTTACCATCGGTAAAATCAGGAATATCGGTCAGTGATTTTTCTGTCTCTTTTCCTTCATTTATTACTTTTACATTTATTTTTGATAATTCAGAAAGTATCTGTTTAGATCTCATAAAACCCTCATGAGTGAGATGGTATGTTTTTAACTTTCTTTTTCTCCCTTCTATATGTGATTTTGATTCTTCTACTAATTCTTCATTTATCAATTTTCTAACGGTTCTTGAAACATGTGTTCTAGACATACCCATCTCTTTCGAAATACCTTCTTGTGTCACTTCTTTAGGGAGTTCACTATCATCTAAAGATTTGTAATATTTATTCAGATAAATTAAGACTTTTTCTCTGTATGTTAGTGAGGGTATTTCTGTCATATTAAAAAATAGTAAGGAGTTTGGTACTATAACTTTTTCTTTAATTTTCTTTCTTATTTTCTTTACGTTTTTTTACAGGTCTCTTCAATCTACAGTGCTCTTGTATGTACTCTTTTTTGTTGTCTATATATTTATCCATGTACTCGTCTCTTTTTTCCATGTACTCGTCTCTTAGTTGGTCGAACATGTACCAATCGATTCTCTTTCCAAAAAGATATCCACTTTTTCTCGCAATCCCAGACTTTTTGAAACCTAGTGCTTCAAGAACTTTATGTGCTCTTTTATTTATAGATGCACTCCAAGCTACTACCCTATCATAATTTTTATGGAAAATAAGAATTTCAAGAAAACCGAAAGCTATTTCCTTACCTATACCTTTGTTCCAGTAATCTTTTTCTCCAATGTAAGTCCCGATATCAGCAGTTCTTACTGCACCAGAATGATCTTCATACTTAGCCATCCCTAAACATTTATTGTCTTCTTTCATCTCAACTATGAATCGCTGTTCATCTTCATCCTCGAGATATTTTTCAAAATCTTTCTTGATTTCATCAAGATTTTTAAATACCAGCGGTTTTCCTCGTGAATATAAAGTTACATCATACTCGTTTTCCCATCTTTCTATATAAGTCAAATCCTCCCTTGTAAAAGGTCTGAATCTAATTCTTCCTATCTCGAACATAGATCTTCACATTAGTTTTTTTAGTATTCTCTCCAGGTGTGATTACATTCAGTGCATCTGTAAATCCTAGTTTCGGGTTCGTCAGCAGCTCTAGTCTGTTCTAATCGCCAGTATGCTTCATTGTTGTCACAGTTAGGACATCTTACTTTGGTTTTAGGAAGAGTATCAAGCTCTTCTTCTATTATTACTCTTTCTTTTTCTTCTCTTTCTGAAGTAATGACGTTATTGTCTTCTTTGTTCATTTTTACTGTTGTACCACATTTTTTACAGACCCATTCACCGTCTTCGGCTTTCATCAGTGATTTGCATTCAGGACAGAACATTTTTCTCAAATGAAAGAGTAAAGCCGGTTTAATATAAAGTTTATGTACCAGTTTTAGACATAAATGATTTTATATCCTACATAAATAAAACTATTTAAAAAGTAAAAAAATGGAATAGTAATTTACTGGTAATGATTTTACAGTAATTCTTTCGCCTTTTCTTTATCTATGTCTAAAGCTTCGAGCATATAATTCAGAGATTTTCTCAGTATTATGTCATCGCCTGCCTGCTGGACTAGCTTTTCCATCATTATCGGTGCTTTAAACCTGTATCCCACAGCAAATTCAGATAGATAATGTGCCTTGTTATCTGGGTCCATCTCTGCTGCTTTTCTATAATGCTTTTCAGCCTTTTCGAACTTACCGATATCGATACAGAAACCAGCTACAGCCTGCCTATAGAATGGATTATCTTCTAATTCTATTGCATTTTCGTAGTCCTCTAAGATATCTTCGCTTTCTATCTCATTTATACCTAAAGCAGCTTCTGCTCTACCGAAATATGCTCTTGGATCTTCTTCCTCTTCTAAAGCTTCAGAAAACTTTTCGTATGATTTTTCATATTCAAATTGATTAAGTAATGCTTCACCTTCTTGGATCAGTGATTCAACGTCTGCCATATTTATCCTCATCACAACAGAAAGGAAATTGCACATAAATGTTTCTGAGTAAGATTTATATTTGAAGAAATGTAACCACTAAGAAGTAATTTATAAGATAAAGATCATTTTAATCTCTCACCAAGATACTCCTGCATCTTTTTAACAGCTGTTTCTCTCTTCGATGGGTAGCTTTCAACTCTTGCTCTGACTTTTACTGAGTTCTCACCTTTTGTTACTTCTAATTCCTCGTTAAAGGCCTTTTCTTTGTCAAGTCTGAAATAAAAATTACATCTTTCGTCTATCCTTCTTTCAACAGTATCTAATAATTCTTGTATAGCTGATCTAGGTAAGGAATCAAAAAATAAGTCCATTTCTCGATTTCTAGATATTTGCCCTTCGAAGATCGATATTTTGTTTCCATAATATCCCTCTGCTTCTTCAGATTCGATCTCTAACTCATGATGAGCAACGTTCTCCATCGACTGAATCACTTTTTCAGGGTCTTCAGTTTGATGACAGAACGCTTTAAATTCTATATAATGAAAGGTCACCATATCTCCTCCTTTTTAGTATCGTATCCTAGGTTCTCGACCATGTAAATAATTCTGCAGATACTTTCGACCACGGTGATCCAATTATAGGCTTCTTCAAGGTTCTCACCGTGTGCAAATGTACCATGTCTTTTAACTATAGCAGCGTTAAAATCCTGTAAGATAGGTGGTAATTGTTCTTCAACTTCTTTGGAACCTATCGAATCTTCAACATCTAATACAGGCACTTTTTTCAGGTGATATTTTCCTTCATCATCTATAGGAACGATCTCATCTCTAACGATAGATAAAGCTATCGCATAAGGTGTATGGGCGTGTACAATTGCTAATGCTGAAGTGTTATTGTATATGGCTCTATGTACGCCTACTTCTGTAGAAGCTATGATAACGCCACTGTCATCTTCTTTCACACCTGTTTCCACAACATCCTGTTCTTTTAAATCTCCCATCATCGCCCCTCTTCTTTTTATGAATATTCGATCTCCTCTTCTGATGCTGATATTACCGCTGTGAGATGAAGAATTAAGACCTCTATCTTCTAAAAATTTCCCGTATTTACTGATCTCTTGGTAGATATCTTCTTCCATATTATCCCATCAATTCAACTATTAGAAGAAGAGTATTTTGTATAAAATTTACTGATGAAAAAATAGGAAAAAAAGGTTTTTTAGACTACAGTCATCCAACTAAAGTGGTTGACCACTAATACTAGGCCTAATAAGAAAAATCCGGCCAATATGAACATCGCTTTTTTCTCGTCTTCCTCGAAATCCTTGGACATGAATCCACCGTATAATGAAATTATTCCGCCTAAAGCAGTTCCGATAGTTGCTAGTATACCGCCAATCATTTGAGCAGTATTTACTCCTTTTTGGTAATCTTCTCTGTAATCAGCTTCTAAACCTCCACCATCTGTAACTTTGTCATTATCTGGTACAGTTGCTATACTCAGCCATACAGCACTGATGGCTACTAACAACATACTAACAACAAGTATAACCATTATGGTTTTCTTACCTAGTAAAGGTTGTCTTGGTTGTCCTGGATGATAGTACTGAGGAGCTTGTTGTTGCTGTGGTTGCTGCTGCTCCCTATAAGATTGAGGTTGTTGACCTTGAGATTGTTGTGGAGGATGTTCTTCACTCCATTCTTGAGATCCACTTTGTTGTTCCTCTTGATCATTTCTTCCGTATTCCATAATTATTACCTCCTGTGAGATTAGAACTAGTAATTAATATAAATATATTTTGATATCTTTTACTATTTTTCATGGATTGAAATGTATTTTGGAGGTATGTTTTTTGCCAGTACAACGTCAGGTTTTTCAAAAAATTCGATACCTTCTTTCCATGCTGATTTAGCCTCAATTTCTAGTAGAATAGGATTATTATGATGTCTTTTCCCAACTTTGTAAGCTTCATCTTTTGATTTAGAAAGGTGAACATACTGTCTATTCATCGACTTTAGACCTTCTTTTAGTATTGAGTCTAGAGAATTTGGTGATGTGCCGTGATAGAGCAGAATTGGAGGTTCAGTTGGATCTTTTATATCTACTTCTACTGAATGACCATATAAAGCTCTTATTTTGTTAGATTTGATCTCAAATCTTTCTTTATTACTGTTTTTTATCAGATATTCAATATCGCTTTTATCTGCCCAGGAGTACTTAGTGTTATCCAAAGAATCCAATAAACTGTCCAATCGAGTAAATCCTTTCCTATCAAGTTCAAGATCAGCTTCTTCTGGATGATGTCTTAAAATGTATGATAGATGTTTGCTGAGTTTTTTGTATTTTTCAGTTGTTTTTGACATTGTCGATTAATTCTAGATCTATGGTTATTAATTTTATCCAATATGCTTTTACCGTTCAAAATAAGGAAACTTTTTATACTTTAGAGTTGATTGACTGATTATCAATCAGTAAGGGTGTTTATTTGAAAAGAACCGTGAAAGACCCAGAGGTAAGAAAAAATGAGCTGGTCGATGCTGCAGAAGACCTTTTTAAAGAAAAAGGATATTCTAATACTTCAGTAGCAGATATAGTTAACAAAGTTGGAGTAGCCCATGGTTTGTTTTACTATTATTTTGATTCTAAGGAAGATGTTATAAACGCTATAGTCCAGAGGATGGTAGATGAATTCGTGCTCAGCATCAATAGAATAATAGATGATGATGGATTGGATGCTAAAGAAAAATTCAAACAGTTATTTTTTAAGACTTTCAACCGTAAAAAAGAGAAGATATATTTTTTTGATTATTACAATCAGGAAGAAAATCGTTTGATGTATTCGAAGTATATGACAACTATATCTGATAGAGTAGTTCCTTTGATCACTGAAATAATCGAAGAGGGGATGAAGGAAGGTGTTTTCGATACAAAATATCCAAGAGAAGCAGTAGAATTCTGGTTATATGGACGTTTATCCATCGATATAAGCAGTTTCCCTGATAATTTAGATAAGATCTTAAATTCAGTAAGAGCCGAGGCTTTCTTTTTAGATAGAATACTCGGAACTGATGATAATTTTATATCAGAGATGTGGACCGATCTTTTAGAGGAGTTTGAAGAGACAATTCAAAAATCTAGTGCCTATATGAAATCAGGAGATGATTAAGATGAATGAAAAACCTGTGATGAAGATGAGGGGGTTAACAAAATATTATGGTGATATTCTCGGTATAAAAGATCTAGACTTGGACGTGTATCAGGGAGAAGTCATGGGATTTCTTGGACCAAATGGTGCAGGCAAAACCACTACTATAAGAACATGTTTAGGTTATTTAAGGAAAACCGCTGGTGATGTTAAAATATTTGGCATGGACTCGCATAAAGATTCTGTTGAGATCAAAAAGAAAGTAGGTTATCTGCCAGGAGATTTTGGTATGATCCCTGGGCTTAAAGTCAAAACATTCCTGCGATATCTTTTATCATTAAGTGGAATAAAATCTGAAGAAAAGATGAGAGTGATAGGTAATATATTGGATTTAGAATTCGATAAAAAGATAAAAAATCTTTCTAAAGGAAACAGACAAAAAGTCGGTATTGTACAGGCTTTCATGGCAGACCAGGATTTGATCATCTTAGATGAACCAACATCTGGTCTAGACCCGCTAATGCAGCAGAAATTCTATGAATATTTAAGAGAGGAAAAGGAAAGAGGAAAAACTATCTTCATGTCTTCTCACATATTAGCTGAAGTAGAAGAAGTGTGTGACCGTGTAGCAATCATCAAGGATGGCAAATTACAGGTTGTTGAAGACATCACTTCTCTTCAGAACAAGATGGGAAAAAAACTCACAGTTGAGTTCAGAGAAAAGATCGATATTGAGCAGTTCAAAATGAATGGAGTCAATCAAATCGAAGCTGACGGAAAGAAGATATCCATGGTGATAACAGATAATCTGGATGAAACCATCAAAAAAATTTCTTCACATAAAATTATCACTATGAATCTAGAAACCTTCAGTCTAGAACAGTTATTTTTAAGATATTATAAGGGGGAGGATGAAAGATGATAGGCAGTACATTTTTCATGGAGTTCAGAAAGAGCTGGAAAGGTTTTTCCTTATTCATGGTTATCATACTGCTTACAGCCGGTGGTTTTCCTCAATTTTATCCAGCTTTTATGGAATCACAGGAAGAATTAGAAGGTGAAGAAAACGTCCAGTTGTCTGTTGATAACGATATCGTAAAAATATCCTGGAAGAAATTTTCAGATGTAAAATCATATCAGGTCATTGAAGATAATAAGAGCTTCATGGTGACACCATCATTCGTATATAACGGTACTGAGAATCATACCCAGGTATCGTATAGATCAAATGAAACACAATATTTTGCTGTTATAGCGATGATGAATAATACTGATGAAGTGAAGTTGGTCGGTATGGCAACGACAGCTGAAGGAGAAAGTCCTTTTGATGAGATGATGGAAAGTTCTTTTTATAAAAGTTTCACAGGTGGTAGGGATATATCGATGACTGATATAAAAGGCTTCATATCCCTAGAATTCTTCAGCTGGTGGTTTTTACTGGCAGGTCTATACATAGGTTATATATCAGTCAGTAGTATATCTAGAGATTTTGAAGAAAGAAGGATGGACATAATCTTTTCTACACCCATCTCAAGAAACAGATACATTTTAGAAAAATTTGCTGCTTTATCTGTGTATTCACTTCTGATGGTTTTGGTGGCTGGAGGTGTCATGATCGCTTCTGTAAATTCGATAGAGCTTGCTTCAGATGTGAATTCTGTTTATTTGATGCTGGCACTTATAGGATCTTTACCAGTTCTCCTTATTATAGAAACGGTAGCTGTATTGTTTTCAGTATTTTTTGTTAATTCAAGGACAGCTACTGGTATGACACTGCTGTTCGCATTTTATTCATATGCAGTACAGATAGTTGCGAATATAACATCTAAGTACAGCTTTGTAGGGAATTACAGTATATTGGGATACTGGGATTATAATGAAGTGATATTTGATAAGGTGTTCAGTTATTCAGATTTCATTGGATTAATAGTTGTAGCTGCATTGATTTTGACAGCTGCATTGGTTATATTCAACAAGAAAGACATCCCGGCATAAAGTCTTTTTATGTCTTTTATCTCTTCATTTCTTTGTTGGGTGAGCAGTAGTGCCCGCCAACAAGATATAATTTGATTGATAATTACATTAATAGGTGTATAACATGTTCAAGATCGATAAAAATATAGTGGAATACGAAACAGACATGGCAGCTGAAGTCGCTGACATGTTCAACAAATTTGCTGAGTTATGGCCAGGAGGATTTGGTGGAGGTATTCCTTACGACGAAGAGAGGGTCAAAGATAGATTGGATGAGACTCCTGCATTGGCTGACTTGATCGCACTAGATGATGATGAAAAACCGGTGGGATTCTGTGGATTGTATCCTCATTGGAGGGAATCAGATGCAGCATACATCAATCTACTGGGAGTTGTCCCCAGAGTAAAGGGTCAAAAATTTGGTAAAAATTTACTACTGAAGGCTTTAAAGATAGCAACTGAAAATGATATAAAAAGAGTCGATCTACACACATGGTCTGGAAATTTAGATGCAGTTCCTCTTTACAAAAAGATAGGGATGTTCTGGGTTCCAGAAACGTCTGTTTATATGCAGGATTTTATACCAGGAATTATGAGTCTTCCTATTTGTGAAGAATGGTTCAAAGAACATCCAGACTGGTATAGCAATTTTGAAAGAGAGTTAAAACAGACACAGGATGATATTGAGATAAATGGTATGAAATCGTATAAATACAGATTTGAAGACGATGATGATCATTTAGAAATGGAGGTAGATAGATTTGGATGGGATTTTAAAGGTATAAATTATAAGCTTGGAAATACTGAATTCTCAATAAGAACCAGGTTGAAATCTCATGAAATCTTCATAGGATTAGAAAACGAGTTGATAGTGGAGATAGAAAATAATACTGGTAAGAAAAAGGAAATCGATATTAAATCACAAGGATACGAAGGATTAGAGTGGCTTGGTGATGAAAACGAGTCTTTGATCGTTGAGGATGGAGAGATAAAAAAAGCGACCTTTGAATTCATCGTAGATCATGATGTTGAACAATTTGATAAGGAAAAACCATCTCAAAGTATCGTAAGCAACATATCATTTGGTGATCGGGAAATAGAATTGAAAACTGGTGGTAAGATACAACCCGCAATAGAGGTAAAATCAAATGAATCATTCCAAAGTACCTTTGGAGAAGAAGGAAAAAATATCTATTTTGATATAGCTAACAACACGGAAAAAGAATTTTCAGGATATGTTAAGGTCAACTGTAAGCAATTTGGATTAGATGGTCATAAGATAGATTTTGAGCTTGATCCTGAGGAGATTTCTGGTATAGAAGTCCCCATTAAGCCTCATTCCGATTTGGAAGCACATCTTTATGAGATGGGATTAACTCCCTTTGTAAAACATGATGATGAATTTTTGCAGATGCCTACGTATGATCATCATATAATAGTAGAAAATGATGACATGATTGTTCACTTTCAACATGAAGATGAACAAAAAGCCTATCTGGTTTCTAGCAAGATGAAAGTCGAAGCAGATCTTGAAGGTGGTAAATTATCGTATTTTTCGAGAGAATTTGAAGGAGAGGTAGAGAAACAATTCAGACACGAGATCGGGCCACCGTATGGTCTCTCCTTGGATAGAACTCTAGAGTATGATTGCGAACTAAATGAAAATAGTGAATATAAGATATTAAAATTGATAGGAGAAAGTAATCATCTTCCAGGAATAAGGATAGAAAAGAACGTAAAGTTAGAGAAAAATCAAGGGATGATGGAACATTGGATAGAATTAAGGAACATAACTGAAGATGAAAAGATAGAAGTAGGATGTAAATTTGACCGTCAGTTTTATGGTTTAAGGTTAAATTCATATTCTGGCAAAGGAAAAGCATATACTCCTTTAAGATCAGGTATTATTGAATGTGACAATGTAATGAATGTCATGTCCAATAATATGGTTCCTAAGGACCCATCGGAATGGATGGAAAGCTGGACTGCGGTAAGGAGTTTAGCTAATGGGGATTACACCGCTGTTATTTGGCAAGATAAAAATATAGAAAAAGTAAAGGTTGGTAAAGGTATGTTATCTGAGTTAGAAACGAGTACTGAACTGCTAAAACCAGGCGAAACATTTACTTCACCTCACATATGGTATCATGAGAATCTACCGACTCTTTACAATGTGAGGAGTAAATGGAATGAACTCGTTAATAAGGAAGAGGATTTCGATAAAAAGATAAACAAACCGATCAAAACAAAGAAACCGATAGAGATAGAGATCGATGGCATTAATCTGATATCTAGAGGTGAAAAGCAGAGGATTACGATAGACGTTGATTACGCTACACCATATGAATTCGATGGAGAAGTTACTTTAGATGCGCCCGACGGAATTGAAGCTTCTCTGATCGAAGATGATCAGGAAGTTAAAGAGATAAAATTAGGCGGATTCGATCCTGATGAAACATTCTCATTTGATATAGAAACAATAGTTGATGATGATTTTGAGAGACCAGTTACCAATTTAAATCTTCATGTTAGCAGTGAATTTGAAATGGATTTTGATCTACCTCTCTTGATCAAAGGAAGATCTGAAATAAAAACTCAGGAGAGAATTATAGAAGATAATGAAGTACTAGAAGTTACAAATGGATATATGAACTATAAAGTTCCGAAAAATATAGGTGGAAATCTTATCGATCTCAAGGATACGGATAAAAAAACGTATTTGGTAGATAATTTCCCAGAGATCAAACCTAGATATTTCTTTGAAAAGAACATAGGAGGAATAACTCCACATTTCTTTGAAAAGTCTGAAGATGATCCTTTCAAAGAGCCAGAAAAAGTAGAAGTAAGAGAACACAGTGAAGGAGATTGGAAGGGTGTCGAAGCCAAGATGGTTATTAGGAAATCTGAGGAATTAAAGGGTCAGGTTTTCTTTATAAGATATCTAACCATCCCAGATACAAATTTGATAAAGGTTTCTATCAAACATGAGAATCCTACAAAAAGAAAGGTAGATACAGTATCCCTGATAAGAATAGATACATTGCTGGGCAGTGATATAAAAGAATCGAAGATACAGGTCCACGGAGATGATAAAGTTTGGACGAAAAATAAAACAGATACTATGTTCTCTCCACAATCGAACATCAAAGAGCCATGGCTAAGGATATTTAATGAGGATCAATCTATAGTCTTCTTCATACCAGAAGGAAAACGTGGTTCTGTAGGATATCTGGATACTCAGGACCTGATGTTTTCATTCATGCTTTCTAGAGAGAAGATCGAACCTGAATCAGAGACTGTAACAGAATTCGGTTTAGCGATAGATGCAGAAAAAGATGAAATAGATTTGCTTATTGATCTTTTGGGATCAATCTGATCCTTCATAACTTTTATACACATCTGAAATTAGGTCGTTCTCAAAGAAGTTGAAGTATACATATGTGAACAACAATACTAATAATATTATTCCACTGATATATGTTAAGAAATTCCTTATTAGCGAATCTAAGGCTACTTCTTTTAATGAAAGTCTTAAGAATGTGTATAAGGTGCCCACAGTGACAAGTATCTCAAACACCCTGTTTTTAAGCCCTTCGTACAGACTGAAATCTTTATGTGGACCTTTGATTTTAGCATCCAATTCATGGTATGTGAACCATGGAAGAATAATGATCGGGATGAAGGTAGCTATACCAGATGTGAGTGCGAATAGTTCGCTGATCGATAGATATTCTAGAAGGAAGGGATTTAAACTTATATTTACAGAGATGATCATGCAGAAGAATAGTTCCCATAGAATCGCTGTTTTGAATTGCTTTTTAGATATCTTTTCTGTCAATTTAGGCTTCTGGACATAGAACTTTGATGTGTCCAACACATAAGGTATACTGAAGAACCATCCTAAAATCTTGTGATATAGATATTGTAAGCGATTCTCATCTTTCGTGCCTTCATCCGTATATCTGCTTATATTTTTTATGTCATTAAAGATTTCACGAGAACGTATTCTTACCACCGCTGACATCAGCCCTATAGCACCAAATCCCATTATGATTATGAAGAAACTAGCTATGATCAGTCCTAAAGAAATACTGATATGTAAAGAGACCAGGATTAATATTTCATTATCTAACATCATTGACAATATGTTGATATCCGCATTGCTGTTGAAGAAATTAAGATATATTAAAACACCTAAAGAGAGTACAGCGGATAGAGTTATGATATAGATAATAATCCTTCTGAATCGTGTCAATCTTCTATTCCAGTAACAGTAAGCAGAGTAGAGACCAGTTAATAAGAAGGATAGACTTAAACCATTGAATATATTGTTGATAAGAACAACTAGATTTAGATTAGATGAAAATAGAGTACTTCCAACTGAAAGGATCATGGTCGAAATTAGAAAAAATACAAAAATAAAGATAATCCGTTTGTCTGATTTAATCCTTTTTTCCAAATTGTTCAAGTTTTTTAGGACCATTTTACAATACAAAATAAGGTTTTAAACATATTATTTTTACTATATCCTAGATGTAAAAGATATATAACACGATAGTGATTAGCATTTAAGGGGATATGTTATGGAAGATTCTACACGCATAATAGAGGAAAGAGATATTCCAAAAGTAGATTGTTTAGTAGCTGGTTTTCCAGGAAATGGACTCATCGGTGGTATAGCGTCGGAGCAGATGATAAGTACATTAGGATTGGAACAAGTTGCATCATTGGACTGTGATGACTTTCCACCTACTGCGGTTATTTTTGATGGAGTCCCTAGAAGGCCAGTTAGGTTTTTTGCAGGAAAAGGATTCATGCTTGTTAAATCTGACATGGTGATACCACCGGAATCAGCGTCTAAAATAGCTAAAGCAGTTATAAGCTGGGTAAAGGACCTTGGTGTTACTGAAGTTATTGTTTTTGATGGTATCCCTCAAAGGGAAGGATCGGATGAGAGTAAAGTCTGGGGTGTATTGAGTACCCATGAGGCAGAGGACTTGGCGGAGCAGTTAGATATTGATTTGATACATAGAGGTGCTATTTCAGGTATATCGAGTTCACTGCTTTTAAATGCTAGTGAGAATAAACTAGATGCGGTTGGGCTTTTAGTTGAAGGTAATACTAATATGCCTGATCCTAGAGCAGCCGCTAAGATACTGGAAATATTTGCTAGGTATAAAGACTTTGATATAAGCACTGATGAACTGATAAAGAGTGCAGAACAATTGGAACAAGAACTATCACAGCTTGTTAATCAGACTAAAAAGGCTCAGGAGGAGATGGAAGAAAGAACAGCTCATCCGCCTCTTTATGGATAAATATGGATAAACATCTTTCTTTTTTTCTATAAATATCACCTAAACCATCTTATCAAAGTCATCACGAATGCCACTAGCAGGAAAGTTACTGCTGATAAGAACAGGTCTCCACCTGTTACAAAAAATACAATTATCGCTAGAATAGTAGCTGGTAAAAATTCGATCAGTAAACTGAAGAAAAATGCTATTATCAGTATGATTACTACCAAAATTATCAATGCGAAACAAACTGCGGCCCCTAGTCCCATCAATAAACTCATGTATATGTAAACTAAAAAGAAATAGATAAATTTTTGGAGAAAGAAAAGAGGGGTTTTTCCCCAAGATCTTTACTCGTATCTCAGTGCTTCACCTGGTTTAAATCGTACTACTTTAAGAAGAGGTAGTTGCATCACAATAGTAGTCAATATCAGTATGGCTGCTAGACCTATTAAAACATCTTTAAGCGGGTAGACCATGACTAGTTCGACTGAGAAGACATCATTGAATGAATGTACAACATAACTCCCCATAAGATATCCTATAGGTATACTTAGAATCCATCCAAATAGTGCTAACGTTATACCCTCGAATCCAAATATGCTTCTTAGGTTCCAACTTCTAGCTCCTATTGTTCGTAGGATTCCGATCTCTTTGATCCTTTCTATTACGTTCATGCTCAATGTATTTGTCAGTCCTACTACACCGATCGTTACAATAAGCATACCTAAGAGATATACCATCTGCATAGTGGATCGATTTTGGGCTATATTCCTTTCTTTCATAAGATACAGGACATTCGTATTAGCAGGATAACCTTTTTTGATCATCTTGTCTTCTATATCCACAGCCAAGGCATCGATTTGATCATGATCATCTGTGTGGGACTGTATAAAGAAACCTGTAACCTTTCCCTGATCATCGTTTATGTCTTGAAGTGTAGTTTTAGGTATGAATGCCACATCACCATTATTCATTAGAGTTTTGTCTATTCCTATGACCTTAAACTCCTTCTTACCTACAGGCGTATTGAATGTTATATCATCTCCGACGTCAAAGTTGTAATCACCTTTTAATTTCTTTGTTATCACCACAACTCGATCCTGGTTTTCCTGATTTCTATCGTTGAACCACCTTCCTTCTTTTATGTTTGGAGTATAACAATCGGTGTTATGATCGAAACCGTTGATGACCAAAGATTTATCCCTGTATTCAAACTGTGTTCGATAAACACCTTCAACATTTTTTATCCTATGGTCTTCTTGAAGCATTATCTGATTACTCTCATTGAATAAAGATTGATCTGCACTATTCACAGATACGTCGAAATCATATGAATCGAATTCACCATCAATGGTAGTATATATCGATGCACCTAAAGTGCTCAATGCAAGCATGCTTCCGATGGCTATCGATATCTGTAGGATCGTAGCTATTGATCTACCTTTCTTTCTAGCGATATTTCTGATACCCATCTGGATAGATTTTGGTATACCCCTAGCCTTCATCAATATTTTATCTATTCTGCTCTTACCAAAATTTCCTGATATGCCCTGGTCATTCATCGCATCTTTAGTGTTCATTTTAAGTACTTTGTATAAAGCTGGTAATGAGGCCAGTACAGTTAAACCAATGCCTGCTGAAAAACCCACCAATAGTGTTGGTGGATGGATACTGAACTGTGGTGAAATACCCCATATCCCGATGGTAAAATTCACCAATTTGTAAGAAATGAATATACTGAATATCGTTCCAAGTGCAGAGCCAAGTAATCCTAATAACAATGAAGTCAAGAAATAAGATTTTACAACTTGTTTCTTCGTAGCACCTATTGCTTTCATCGAACCGATCTCGTTTACCTGTTCTTTGACGAAAGAATTCATAGTATTGGCAATGAGAAATACACTGCTGAACAATGCAATATAAGCTACGATATGAAGTAAAGAAGCTGTACTCTCCATCTGATCTTTACCTGGCCATGACCCCTGTTCTCGTATCTCTGGCATCTGTGCAAATGTTACGTTATCTGTGTTATTTGAAAGTCTATATTTGATAGATTTTATTGTGTTTTCTATGGATTCGTTATCTGTTTTATGGAGATCAAATTCGATCACATTAAATCCTTCAATACTACTGATATTTTCGATAGTTTGATTATCGGTATAGAACGCAGCAATACCTGCATTGGGTGGCCATCCATAAGCTAAACTTCTGCCCTTTCCAGATATTCTTATCTCTGTTTTTTTTCCTTCATTGTCTACTACTTTAAAGGTATCGCCTATATCTCCTTTGTAAACTGCTTTCTTTGAATTATCTATTTCTGTCAATACCTGATGATTTTCAGGCAGTTCTCCTTTTCGTTTATCTATAATATCCAACTTCTGCTGTTCAAAATCATTTACTCCGATGAAAATTGCGTCCATACGTTTTTCATCCACATATATCTTAGAGGTGAATTGTACATGGCCATCTGAGGTTTTTATATTTGAAATACTTTCAAGATCTTTAACAACCGAATAATCTATGCCTTCTTTCAATACGATCTGTACTTCATACAGATTATTTTCTTGAACTTCTTCTTTAACAATATCATTGCTCATAGGCGCTATGCTGAATATTGATATACCACCTACAGCGATCGCGATAGTTAAAATAACAAAAATAGTGCGTGCCTTTTTCTCACTGAGGTCACGCCACGATTTTTTAAGTAAAATTGATGACATAATACCACCTAGTTCACCAGTTTACCATCTCTGATAACTAGTGTTCTATCAGCTCTTTTGGCTAGATTTTTATTATGTGTAACGAAGATCACTGTTTTTCCTCTTTTATTTAGTGATCTCAAAAGCTTGTACATCTTGTCGGCTGTATGAGTATCTAGGTTACCAGTGGGTTCGTCACCTACTATCAGGTCAGGATCATTCGCCAAAGCTCTAGCTATAGCTACTCTCTGTTTTTCTCCACCGGATAGTTCCATTGGAAGGTTATTTGATTTATCTTTTAACCCAACAAGGTTCAGATTCCTCAAAGCCATATTTTTTTTATTACCGTTACCGTTGTTAGCAAAGTCCATAGGAAGCATCACATTCTCGATTGCTGTCAAAGTTGGAAATAATTGAAAGAACTGGAAGATGACTCCCATGTTCTTACATCTCCATGAAGCAAGTTCATCTTCGTCCATCTCTGTGATCTCTTTATTATTTATTTTTACACTGCCCTTGGTAGGTTTATCTATACCTGTGATCATGTTGAGTAAGGTAGATTTTCCACTACCTGATGGGCCAACTATGGCTACAAATTCTCCTTTGTTGATCTCAAGGTCCACTTTATCTAAAGCTGTGCACTCGACATCACCTGAACTGTATCTTTTATTCAAATTACGTATTTTGATCTGAGTCATACGATCATCTCCTGTCTAGTTGATTTCTGTTTTAGTAGTTGTTTTCGTCCTCATCTCCGAATTCATCTGATGCCAGCACCAGAATGAATAGAGCTATTATCGATAGTATCGAACCGATAGCAAATCCGAATGAGAATATTCCTACTACTGCTGCAGCAACTGTTATACCGAAATGTTCTCTTTTAAGAGCGAATATACCACCTATCAATGCTACTATTGAGCATATCAGTGTGATTATACCTATTATTGTTAGGAATCCATGTATATCTCCGAATATCTTCTCTAGAGTGTCTTGACCTACACCATAGGTTAATTCACCAGAACCGTCTGGTAGAGTATAGTCATATGTATCGCCCTTTCTGTGAACTTCTCCATCGTGGATATTGTAATTTTCTTTAGTAGAGTCATTGTCGTTCACCATGGTTTTATGGATGATAGTTTTGTAACCTGATTTTTCAACTCTGATCTCTTGGAAACCATTAGGGACTCCAACTAGCTTATAATTACCGTCTACATCGGTTTCTGTTTCTAGATGTGTATCTACTATTGTTATAGTTGCATTTTCTATAGGGTCACCGTTCTCATCTACTACTTGACCTTCGATGGTAGTAGTTCCACCGTCTACAAATGACCAATCTTCGACATCATCCAGGATAAACCCACTTCCCACCATTATCAAAGAGAAAAGCATTCCCAAAACTGCTACTACTAAAAGTAGTGCACCAGAAATTGTTGGTTTTGAGCTTTTCTTTCTTTTTGGTGGTCTCCTTTGGGAATAATTGTATTGCTGGGGTTCTTTTCTGACGGGTTCGTCTTTTTTATTTCCCTCATTGTCGGAGGGACCTTCATTTTCTTTTCTTTCTTCCATCTTATTTCGCCTCATCAATACGTAGGCCTAGGAAGGATATATAACAAAAAGAACAAGTGTTTAGAAAAACATCTTCGAAAAAAAGTTTCGATAATATTTATATAGTATGAATTTCGATTTGTATTTGAATATTATGAAGGGTGGTAGATTTTTTAAAAAATTCTCACTCCAATGGTCTGTCGAAGGTCCTTTGGAAGGATTCCTTGATCTATCTGATGATTTGATGAAGAACAAAACTGTGCTAAATAAATTTATTACTGGAAGTATAGCTATAAGTTTAAGTTTTATTATATTTTTCTTAATATCGTTATCAGTACAATCTTTTCAATTTTATATAAATTTCACTGATATGCTTACTTTAAGCATAATGATCTATACATTCAAAATATTTGGAACTGTAATTCTGATCGCATTGGCTATATTTATACTAATTGTAGTTTTTCAATCTCTCAGATTTTTTGATGTACTTTATTCACGATTTGAAGGTTTGTCTGATCTCTGGAAAGGTTCTAAAGATATCAAAGATTTAGATGAAAAATTAGGTTCGGAAACAGCTGGGATCGATCCATATCGATCTTCTTTATCTATTACTGATGATGTTTATAGAGAGATACCTCAACTTTCTCGTCAGATAGGTTATGCATCTAAATTGTTTTTTTTAGCTTCGGTGTTTGTTCTCATTGATTTTATCCTACATATCACTTTTATCACCGGAGAATATGGGTTTTTGTTACCTAAGTACGGACAATTTGAGTTCCTTTGGAGATCGGGAGAAATCATTTTTGTTCTTTTATTTGTACTTGCTTCTTTTTTTACTGCTGATGTAAAGGATTTTTTAGAATATTTTAATGAACAATCAAAGATAGTAGAGACTGTCAAGAGTGATGAAACCCTTTTTATTTATGAAGGAGAAGATATTTTAGAACGATTCAAAAAGTATTTGAAAAAAAGAGATCATCGTTTAAGTAAAATAATAAAAGATTCTTGTGGGAACATAGATGAAGATAAAAAGTTAAAAGGTTCTTCAGGTAACGAATATAAATTTGATTTATCTTTTATTTCAGGAAAAGAACTGGAATATACACTTCTAGTAAAAGAGGTTGATAGCAGTAAAATAGATGTTGATTACTGTAGAGACTTCGTAAATCAAATAAATGATATCATCGATAATTTGGAGAAAGGATATGGTAAAAGACCTGACTATTTGAGAGCAGTTATTTTGACTACTGAGAAAGAGGATAAATTGATCGATCTAGAAGAAGAATTGGTCGAATTCATAACCAGAAGAACGATACGGTTGAATAAGGGTCCGGGTGGAGATCCGATGAAGACCAGTATTCAGATCGTAATAGAAGAAGGTGAAACATATTCCGTATTTCCATTCCTACCTGAAGGAAAGATCGAACGGAGATGATGATGGGCTCAAAGAAGAGTAAATACAAAAATTGGGAACTATATGCCTGTCTGGCATTGAATCGCCTTGCCGAGGAGCTTAACATAGATATATATCAGTCTAATTTGGAAGATGTTTTAGATGATGTTTTTGATGACGATGTTCCAAATTTACCTAAATATGAGATTTCACACGAGATAAAATCAAACCATCATATGACCAATAAGGTTCTCAACAATTTAGAGGAGGATGGATTGATAGAAATAGATAAAGGGGAGAGAAAATACAAGATATCTATAACTAAAGAAGGTGTAAAATATTTGAAGAAATTTAATGCTTATTTTGTACATATGTATGAAGAATTGATAAGGGATCATTACAAGTACAGAAGATTACCAGAATGGTTCAATACTGAAGTTTGAATAGATTTAAATTTTTAGTAGTTTTTGCTTATTCGATATGAATATCTATAGAATCACATTTGTTGCAGTATTCAATGTTTAATGATTTGTAGTCAATGGGTTCTTTGGGAACATCATCTTCATCTATCAATGTTCCTAATATGGTTATCAATTCATTAGCTGATTCATCGTCACCCCATTCTAAGTTTAATATCTTCATGGGAACTCCACATCTATTACATTGTTTTGAATTTGATGAATTATCATTCTCTGACATAATTTTATAATATCCTTTATAAGTAAAATCATTTACGGTTTTCACACGGAACATACTTTTTTAAGATGCTCTGCCATGTTATCTAATCCTTCTTCATCGGCAAAGCCTTTACCAGACCATACTATCCTTCCATCCTCGTTTAATAAGTAGACGTATGCTAGATTTCTATCATCTATTCCTAACTGTTTTCTGAACTTGGAAGTATCTCCGTAGTATGTTATCACATAATCATGTTTATCTTCTGGTATCCCTGCTTTCATACCTTCGTCAATGAAGCCTGAAAATATTTTCCAGAAATATCCATCGATCATAGGTAACTCGTATGCTGATTTTCCCTCACACATTTCCTGGAAAGGTTCCACCCATGAATCGATCATAGCCTGTGCTTCTCTTACAAATGCTATACTTATAAGGTTGACTTCACCATTAAGATCATCAGGAACCTTTACTTTCTTACCTGATAAACTTTCGCTCTCTAATTTTGGAAATATATCACCAATCTCCATGTTAATCCCCTTACTATATTAGTTCTTATGAGCGTAAATACTTTCCTGTCAAACGATGCAATATAATAAAATAGAATAAGTTAATTACATATAATTGTGAGAATATGGATTGGTTTCTTTCAGCAAGATGGTCTCCTTATATTGTAGGTATTGGGATAGGTGTTCTTGTTTGGTTAAGTTTTATTTTTTCTGATAAAGCGATAGGCTGTTCGACAGCATTTGCTAGAACTACAGGTATGACTGAAAAGGCCGTAAGAGGTAAGAAAGTAGAACAGAAAGAATATTACAAAGAGTTCATCCCTAAAATTGATTGGGAGTGGATGCTTGTACTGGGTGTTCTATTTGGAGCTTTTATTTCCTCTCTTCTATCCGGAAATTTTAATGTAGAAACCATCCCGAGTATCTGGGAAAGTGCATTCGGGAACACGTTGATCTTTAGGTTCGTAACAGGTTTCATAGGCGGTATTTTCATCGGTTTCGGATCTAGGATGGCAGGTGGATGTACCAGCGGACATGGGATAAGCGGTACTATCCAGATGGCTGTAGGAAGCTGGTTAGCATTCATATTTTTCTTCATAGGTGGAATAGCTACAGCATTCTTTCTTTACTCATTCATGGGGGGTATCTGAATGTTCGATAGATTACATAAAAAGAAAAAATTACAGTTGTTCATCGGTTTTCTTATCGGTGTAGTATTTGGTTTTCTGCTCCATAAAGGAGGGGCAACTCAATTTGATGTTATCATAGAACAGCTACTTCTAAGGGATTTTACGGTCCTAAAGATAATATTTTCTGCCATAATAACTGGTACATTGGGGATCTATACCATGAAAACTTTGGGATTGATAGAACTGCAACCTAAAGCATGTAGAGTATATCCGATCCTAATCGGGGGTTTGATTTTTGGAGTTGGCTTTGCCCTGCTAGGTTATTGTCCAGGAACTTCAGTGGGAGCAGTAGGTTCAGGTTCTGTTCATGCTGTATTTGGTGTATTAGGTATATTGACTGGAGCAGGTATATTCGCACATTATTATACGAGCATAAGAAAAATTCTCTTCAAAAAGAATCTTGGAAATAAAACCATACCAGAGATGTTAGGTATCAATCCATGGATTGTAGTCTCAGTAATTGTGATCATACTTTCTGCAGTGATGTTTTATCTAGAATCTATAGGTTACTGAATCTTAAACAAGGTATTAAAGGAATCAAACTATCTCTTCCATCACATCAACAAACTTCTCGACTTCTTCCATCGAATTATAGATATAGAAAGAGGCCCTAACACCTTCTTTTATACCCTCTGAATTGTACCATGAGTAAGCACAGTTTCTTCCGAATCTAGTGATGATATTGTTCTTTTCAAGTTGTTTAGATATATCTTCAGCACTCATATCCTCCATATAGAAGTTGAATATACCTGATCTCTTTTTTGGGTCCTCTGGTCCTATGATATTGACTTTGCCTTTCAACCTTTCAGTAACGTATTTGTTCAACTTCTTTTCATGCTTCTCTATATTTTCCAGCCCGATATCCATCAGGTAATTCACAGCTTCTTCTACACCACACAAACCAGAATAGTTCTGAAGACCACATTCGAATTTTTGAGGTATATCGTGAAGATCAATATCCTTATAAGTAGATTCAACTACACTTCCTCCACCAACAGCCAGTGGTGATAGCTCTTCCAAGATATCTTCTGAAGCATAAAGGACCCCTACTCCAGTGGGTCCAAGCATCTTATGTATTGAAAAATTGAGTATATCGATATCTTCCTCTTTAACATCGAAAGGTCTATGTGGAACACTCTGTGCCCCATCCAGCATGAACAGTGCATCATAGTCGTGTGCTATATCTGCAACTTCAGATGCAGGGATAGTAGTACCATCAACATTGCTGGTATGGACCATGGAGACCAATTTAACTTCTTCATTCATCTTCTCTTTCAATAGTTCTAAATCCAATTCACCATTTTCTTTGAAAGGGATCTGCTCATATTCGATCCCAACTTCTTCCTTAAGTTTGATCCAGGGTGCAAGATTGCTGTTGTGTTCTTTATTCGTAGATAAAACAACATCTCCTTTCTTCAGATCCAATCCTCTTGAAACCAGGTTTATTCCTTCTGTAGTATTTTTGGTAAAAACCAGTTCTTCAGTCGAATCTGCGTTTATCAATTTTTTTACAGATTCTCTTCCTCTTCTGATCTTATCGTCGACTTTATTAGTAAGAACATTAGGAACACGTCCACCACCGCAGACAGGATAAGATTCATAGTATTCAGTTGTAGCTTCTATGACAGGATAGGGCTTTATGGTCATGCATGCATTGTCAAAATAAGTGTAATCGTCTATCAATGGAAAATCCTTTCTTATACTATCGATGTTCATGATACCATAAATCGTAACAAGATGGGTATAATAAAATTTGCTGTGTTACGATTTCTGATAAATTCATACAATAGGTCCAACGTAATTTCCGATCAGCAAAATGATAGAAGCGAATACGGTGATCAATATATTATCATCGATAGGCCCAAATTCGTATCTCTCTACAAAGGTTGCTACCAGTGCCGCTATAACCCCCCATATAGCGATCCCTTCTATTCCTGCAAAGAAATAACCTATAGGTAAACTAACTATCAGCATGAACACGTTACCAAGTGGATGTTTCGTCCTTTTCTGAAAAAAGAAATTCCTACCAAGGCCTGTTACAGCATCACCAAAAGCCATGAAAGCAGGTGGTATTATAGCTATCCATGGACTACCCATGATGTACCAAAGCAGGAACACTATCAATCCCCACATCAAACAGAATTTAACATCGTTCATGTTTTCCTCTGTCTGGACCCAATATAAGATTTCACCTTTTTTGAAAGGTATGTAAGTAAAAGTTGCTAATATCAGACCGGTTATCAGCGGATAAATCGGCGAATCAAAAACGAATGGTACCATCAATAGTGGTACTCCTCCTCCAATAATATGGACTATCTTCCTGTTATAATATACAGCAACGGTTTTCTTTACCTGTCTTTTAATCATGAATTCATACGTTATTTTAGTGAATATTGTTATGATTACAGCATAGATTGATATGACAAGAACCCAGAATATCTGAACATTTAAAATTTTGTCAATCATCGATATTTTTATTGGGAGGATATATTTATTGTTTCGGTAGAGTTAACAAAACGATAAGATTTAAATCACACATCATTCTGATTATGGACCAGTATGAAAGACATAAAAAAAGTGATGCAGAACTTTCTAGAAGATTACAAGGAAAATCCGGAAGGTTGGACGTTTTGGACTGATAAATCTGGTGAATTCTACAATATCTACATCTTACATGATGATAAAGGGTATTTTATCAAGATGGATTCGATCTACACTCAGAATCCTTTGGGAACTGGAACTAAGATCAACATAGATGAGGATCAGCTGGAAGAGGACCTTCCTAGTTTTGGTTTCCGCAGATTTACAGAGGACGAGCTTGAGAACTTCATGTATGCAGTTTCCGAATCTGAAGATGAGGAGAAGAAAAAGATAACAAAGAAAATTATAGGTAAAAAGATGAAAGAACAACCTTCTTCACCTGATAACATAAATAAAAAGGAACTGGTGATGGTAGGACCGTATAATAGAGGTAATCCCTTCAAGAAATCATTTGATGACCATAAAAAAATTGATAAGGAACTGAAGAAAAAGCTGAGAAAGAAGTTCAGAAACAAGTATCCGATGTACGGATGATCCTTTATTTATAACCAGCTAAAACTAATCTTTTTTCATATAATAATTCCACATGATCCAGACAAATAATCCAAATCCAAATACGAAGGTTCCTACTAAAGTCAATGAAAAATGAACACTGAATGTATCAGCGAGACCTGAGAATAGAAGTACTCCGATAGCTGAACCCATAGTTCCTATAGTACCTCTTACACCTAGAGCGATACCTCTCTCTTTTTCATCAGTCCCTTTGGCTATCAAATCTATCACTATAGGAAAGTACATGCCTGCAGATAACCCCCACATGACTGAAAATACTGTCAACCAAATCTGTGATTCTATCATCGATATCAGGATTATAGACAGACCAGTACCAAACATCCCTACAGTTAAAACTGTCACATCATCAGCTATACTCAGTATTTTTTTCAGACCTAATCTCACAATTGTGGAAGAACCTTGACGAAATGATTGTAAGATCCCTATCTGAAAGCTTATCAATCCAACTGCTTCAAAATACAAGGGAACTAAGGAATATGCCATGGAGAAAGCCATGAACATTATGAATGAAACAGCGAATGCGATCACTACTCTTCCACCTTTCATGGCGATTTTAACGCCTTGTATGAATGAATTAGCTACTTCTGTACTAAAATTGTCTATTTTTTTCCCATAATCAAAGTTTGGTCGATGGACAAAGTAGAATAACACTGCAATTAAGATCAATATAACAGCATGGATGAAGAAACCTATAAAAAGCGAACCCATACCGATAGAATCTTTAATATAACCGCCCAAAGGTGGCCCTAGGAACCATCCTACACCTACAAAGAAAGAATAAATAGATAACGACTGCTTTTTAAGAGTGATATAGGAAGGTATAGTCACCCAGGTCATTGAAAAACCGACACCGAAAAATAGCTGTGCTAGAAATAATAATTTAGGATACGGATCTGAAATATTATACAATATAGATGCAGCAAATAAAGAAATACCTCCTCCAAGAACTACCCTATGATAACCGATCAAACCTGATAGAGAACCTATAGGTATCCTAGCTAGTGTGTCCATTCCGTAAAAAACGAAAACGAGAATACCTGCTAAAGCCACGCTCATACCTATCTCTTTACCATAGATAGGTATGTATGGCATGACCATGCTGGACCCAACAGATGATACTAGGGCAAATGAAGTGAGCAACCAGAAAGATTTCTTCATCTTTAAACACCTATCTTATCGTGACCATTGATAAGTATTATAGATATTTTTCCTTATTATAATATAACTGTATTCTTGATGGAAAAGAGATTTAGGGAGCAATCAGTATTATTAAGCTGAGATGTTTAAATTGAACCAGAAGAAATATATTACCGATTTGGATGAAAATACTAAGATAGGTATCACTTTGTTGATTTTTGGCATATTTATATTGTTATCATTTATTTTTATATCATCTATATCTGAAGAGAATACTGAAGAATCAGAATACACTTATGATCTGATAAACCAGAGTGGGAAATTTTTCGGTGGAGCTTTAGTACTAGCTGGAGTAGTTTTGATCATCAAGGACATTTCAAATCAAATATCGAGGTCTAAAAAACCTTAAAAACTTAGATGTAATCTTAAATCATTATGGTCAAGAAATTATCAGAATTAGAAAAATCAGCATACGAAAATGAAATGAAATATGGTAATTGTGCTCAAGGAGTTTGCGGTGCTTTTTTAGAAACTTATGGATTTCCAAGCGAAGATGTATTCAGATCTTCTTGTGGATTGTACGGAGGAGTTGGTCTATCAGGTAATTCCTGTGGTGCATTGAATGGAGCTGTAATGGTGATCAGCTACTTGAGTGGGAGAGAGTATGATGATTACAATGAACCTACCCCAGATGACTGCAGAGATATGTGTAAAGAAATAGTTCGCAGATTCGAAGAAGAATACGGTTCTATAGACTGCTGTGATATTCAAGAAGAAAAAATAGGGAGAAGTTTTGATTTCTGGGATGAAGACGAAGTAGAATGTTTTGCAGAATCTAAGGGTCCAGAGAAAGTATGCCCAGAAGTAGTAAAAAGATCAGCTAAGTGGACTGCAGAGATTCTGCATGATTATGGATATCTCTAGGAGTTGTAGCTGTAATAATTGTCCCAGATTTTGTCGAGACGAGTTAGAGCTTCTTCTAGACTGACTGCTTTCCAACCACCATCACTCTTTTCTTCTATAAGATTTAATTCCTTCAGCTTTCTAATAGAATCGTCTATTTCTAAGTCGATATAGATATTTCTTTTTTCAAACCAGTCCTCTATTTTATTGTCAAGTTCTTTGGTAGATATACCTTCGTTATTTAATATGAAATAGTATCCCAAAATTGTTTCTTTTGTCTCTTCTTCTTCTGCTTCATTGCCTATATAATGCATGATACTTTCATTGTTACCTAGATTTTTAAAGTATAGACCTGAAGTAAGATTTGTTATATAATCGAGTATGGTATTTTTATAACTAACATAACTTTTGATCATGTAACCTACCAGAGCAGCTATGACAGATATAGTCACAACGGTGCCAGTTTCACCCGAAAGCACATTTAAGAATTTCGAAGCTCCAGCACCGATGCCTAAAAGTGCTGGTACAATGATCTTCAATTTATCCAATAAAGCCATCTTTACTTTTGGATTAGGTAATATCATCTCTATGTCTTTTTTTGGAACATTTTTGAAGGATTTTAAATGAATCTTGTCTTTCTTTATATCTTTCTTCAATGTGTTTTCATCAGGATCATACGATTCATCAAATTTAATTATCATAACGATCCTATTATAAATGTCAAGTTCAATCTCCTTTTTAAAGAATTTTTTTAATATTAGGAAATATTTAGGTACTTTTTCTTTTGTTTTGGTTTTACCCCTTTTGAATAGTAAGATCTTATCGAAATCATCCATGTCGACCTCAACATTAACAGCTATTTCAGAATCTTCTTTTAATGCATAATCGATTTCTTGATCATCCATTTTATTAAAATTAGCTTTGTCTAGCAACTTTGTCATTTTCTCGTAAAAATTATTCTCAATATTTTTTCTTTCTTCCATGGAGATACTATTGATCTTTTTTTTGTCAGTATCTGGATCGAAAGGAAAATAAAGTTCTTCCAATTCTTCGATATCAGATTGAAATTCATGGTGTATTATATTCTCTACTAAAAGAGAAAAATCTTTGAATTGCTCTCCTTTTTCAGTATTAAGTTCTTTAGAAAGTTCTTCGATGATATCGGAAGTGTTCAATGGTATGAATCTTTCTCTATCTTCGTACTCTGCCATAATTACCCTTGTCGGATTAATTACATGAGGTTATTTAACTATTATCTCCCGTGACTTTTTCCTAAAAGTTCTTCTACAGATTCAAACTCCTCGTTATTACCGAGTAAAACTATCGAGTCACCAGGATGTACGATCATCTCGTGCTCTGGATTTGGATGAAGGTCCCATTTGTCATCTTCATCGTTTGGCTTTGCGACCGCTAATAAAGTTGTATTAGTCTTCTTTTTAAGCTCTCTAGCGATCTTATTTACTTTAGCCCTTTTATCGATTATATATTCTCTAAGATCATAACCGCCTTTATCTGTTGCAGTTGTTATATCATCCACAAAGTTAGCTACGTCTGGTTCGAAAGCTGCGCTAGCTACTAGTCTACCTGATAATTCATACGGTGTAGTCACGAATGTTACTCCAGCTATCTCCATCGTTTCTTTGAGTTCATTCCTGTTGGTTTTGACTATCAGTCTAGCTGATGGATTTTTATCCTTTATATGCAAAGCTGTGATCAAGTTTTGGCTATCATCTTCCATACATAAAATTACTACTGATGCTTTATTAACTCCAGCTTGCTCTAATATTTCTGTCTTAGATGGATCGCCATAAATTGGAAATAGGTTTTTTCGGTTACCTTTTCTTTTTATAGAGGTCACATCGTCTTTGTTATCGGTGATCACTGATATCTGATTATCATCCATCAAAAGTTCTTCTAGTGCGATCTCTCCAATAGCTGTCCATCCACATATCACAAAATGATCTTCAAATTTACATTCATTCAATCCAAACACCCCAGAAAGGTTAGATTCTACTACAAGGGAAACTACTACACTTGCTAGGAATCCCCAAAGAACGACTCCCGCTGTTCCTAAAAATATGAAAACTACTTTCCCTGCTGGAGTAATAGGTGAAAAATCACCGTAACCAACAGTTGTCATAGTAACTACAGCCCAATAAATACTGTCAAAAAAAGACACATCCTGATGTCCTTTTTCAATATAGAAAAACAGAACACCTGCTAAAAGTGCCAGAACTACTATAGCAATAACACCTTTATACGTTCTTTTAACTAGTTTCCTGAAATCCATTATCTAAACCTATGAAAAGATTTGATTTATTTTTTACTGATGGTTTAGGTTTTAAAATAAAAAAAGAAAAAAACAGGAATTATGTCATCAAAGCTGCTCCTTTCAGTTCTTTTTCTATGTGTTTGACACCTTCTACGAGATTTTCCTCGTTTTTACCTCCAGTACAAACCATCCTGCCTGAACCGAATACGAGCAGTACTACTTCTGAATCAGGCACTCTGTAAACAAGCCCCGGGAACTGTTCAGGTTCGTATTCAACTCTCTCTAAACCGAGTGTAATAGCGACTGAACTTAGATTGAGATTTGTGCCAAGCTCATATGAAGCCACTATGTTCTGTACTGTTGTATTAACTGAGTCAGCGGTTTCGATGTCGTTTTTGTTTAACAATTCTTTCATTTTATTGACGCTTTTTTCAGCTTCTTTTACGGTCTTGCCTCCAGTGCACACTACTTTTCCACTTTCAAACAATAAGATCGCTGTCTTTGGGTCTTCGAATCGATATATAAGTCCAGGAAAATCATCTGGATCATATTGTGAGTCTTCTAGTGCTTCTGCTATTTCCCATAGGTCTAACTTTTTTTCCATCGATGAGGAAGCTACCACGTTTTCTATAACTAAGTCATCCATTGTAACCAGCCCTTTTAATATGTTATTTCAGCCTAATAGGAACTAAGTTTAAAAAACCTCCGATTGAAATCATTCATCAAATGCTATCGCTGCAAGGCTTTCCTCTTCATATTCGTATTCCCCACTCATCTTGATACCTAAAATAAATCCATCATACTTTGAAACTATCTCTTTATCGTCTAGAAAACCAATTATCTCTCCTTCTTTAACCGTATCACCTGGTTTTTTTATCGGTTCATAGGTCCCTTCTAATTCAGGATTGTATCTAGTGTATTTTCTGTAAAATTTTACTTCTTCTTTACGTTGTTCGTTTAAGATAAATTGTTTTAGATTATCAAGAACGCTGTCCATTATTTTTTCACGTAAATAATGTGATCCTCCTGATTCTATGATCATGGAAGGAATCCCAAGATTAGATAATTCTAGAAACATCTGTCCTGAATCTCCTCCTGTTTGCACCCCGTACTTCACACCAATATTTTTACAGAGTTCAACATTGTATTCTTTTGTAAGATCAGTGAGCATATAAGGTAAGCATCGGCTACCTTCGCCATAAGTATGCAAGTCTATAACGTAATCGTACCGCTTAGCTTTTTCAAAAAGATCATGGGCTCTTTTTTCTGTGATAGAACCATCAATATCACCAGGAAATTCTCTGTTAAGATCCTTTTCATCTTCAGGGTTCTCCCTCTGCCATGCTTCGAGAGCTTCTAGATTCACATTTGGTAATATATCTATATTATCGAACCCTTTACCCTCAACCCATCCCTTTAATTCTCTAGCCACGAATACAGACCCAAACTCGTCACCGTGGACTCCCGCAGTTATCAAAATTTTTCTCATAATCGTGAATGAAACACAATCTATAAAGGAATTATTCTTTATTTTGGTTCAAGATGTTTCTCAATGTATCAGCATTATTGTACATCTCGTAATTATTGAACATACAGTAAACTTTTTCATGAGAATCAGTTAGATTCATCAGTTTATCAGACAAGTCCTTTAGTTCCTCATTTGAATAATCGTAATTGTAATCGTATTCATCTTCGTTCAGTCCATGTAATCTGATGTAAACCTTGTCTTGATCAGATAACGGTTTTCTTCTCATGATATCCACTATGTGAATTAAGTCTAGATCATCACATATAGATTTGATTTTATCCTTGTTCTCCTTCCAATTTCCTCGTGGCTCCCATGCTAGAGTAATGTCATCATGTTTGATATTTGTGAACAATTCTCTCATATTTTTTTCATTTTCAGAGTTACATTCAAAGCTTCTAGGTGTTTGAATCACGCAGATATCGACATCTAGTGCACCTGCTATATCTTTTGTTTCTTTCCAAGCGTTGATGACATATTCATTTGGACGGAGATAACCAAAATTTTTTTTCTGTGAATCAGTCAATTTATCCTTTTTATTTCTCCATGTGGGGCTTGAGGTTGGATGAGTAAGAGCCTGCCATGCCTTTAAAGTGAATTCAAAATTATCGAAAACATTATTTTTCCATTTCTCTGCAGTTTTTTTCATAGGAAGTTTATAAAAAGTTCTATTCAATTCTACGCATTTATAATGATCAGAGAAGGCTTGTAATTTACTCTTGTACCTGTCTTTCCACCCTTTTTTTGGCTTGTAATAACCATAACCACAAGTTCCGATTATCACTTCACCCATTTTAGCACCTTATCATGTAAAAGGGGAGCTTTATTAATAATATTGAGGTATGTAATTATATCATATTATATTGAATAGAAATTAACTTAATAGAAAAATCTATATGCTATAAAATAAATATCTTATACTTGGGGGGAATAAGAAATGATTAAGTTGCCAAAAAGAAATGAAAAAGAATTGATAGACCGTTTAATAAAAACTGGTCTTAAAAAGAATACTGCTAAAACTTTGCTTTATCTCGCGGAAGAAGATGAAGCAAAAAGCAGAGAGATTGAATCACATACTTCTTTAAGACAGCCTGAGATATCTGTAGCTGTAAGAGAATTGAGAAATAGAAATTGGATCAGTAAACGTGAAATCAACAAAGAAGGGAGAGGTAGACCACAACATTCATACAAATTGAAGAAACCGTTAGCAGACATAATGAACGAGATACAAGATAAAGAGATGGATAAAGTAAGAGAGATAGAGGAAAATCTAGAATCGATGAAAAAAATTGTAGAGGGATAAATGTATCTGTTGCAGTGATTCCTCTTTTTAATTTTTTAGATTGCCTTTACATCATCTGCTGTTCCATTTGCTGGTCAAATATGGCGGATTCGATTTCTTCTTGGATGTCTTCGTAGACTCTTTCCAATAGATTTTCGAAGTCTGAGTTCGTGTATTCGACATATCTGCCCATACTAGTCTGTACTTTGGCTTTAAAATTTCCGTTGCTTTTTATGATTTCCACCGAACAGAGTGTTTCGTCCATATATTCACCTTTTCAAACAAGCCTATTAGGATGCCATATATAAGGTTTAGGTATGAATTTTGAAATACTATATATAGAATAATAATGAGAGTATTTTTTTACTAGAAATCGATATTGATAATAACAGGGTTATGTTTATGGTTTTTGTAGGAAATTTATATATACTAAGAAGGAGCGCTATTATTCATTACATATCATAAGCTAAAAATGACGGGAGAGGACCCTCATTTTTACCTTTAGAAAGAAGGTCTACCTCACTCTACAAAAAGGGCCCCTCCTTTATATTATTATTGTTTATTATAACTCTAGATTAAAACTCTGTCATCTAAATTCACTTTTACTTCCCCCTTGGTATTTACTTTTTATATCCTTGTAATATGTGGTGGTTGTGTACTAAGAAATAACGCATCAGAGGATGATAGAATTTTAGAAGATCATCGATTGTTACTTAATTCGGATAAATTGGAAACAGATTGGAATCTGTATTACGGACTCACAGATAACAGATCAAAATCATTGTTGAATAAGAAGGACCATAAAAACAGTTTTTACAATTCAAATTCTGAAAATTCACTTACTTTATTTGTTTTTGGTAATTTAGATGACTGGAGCCAGAACGGTAACCTGAAATTGAAACCTAGAGATGATCGATCTAGATGGTCCAAGAACTTTTTTGATTCTCTTAGAAGTGGAGAAAAGCTGTATAAAGGATCAAAAAATAGTAAAAACCTTTTAAAAAAATCGATAGAATCAAACCTGGATTTAACAGGTCTTGATATGACAGATTCAGTCCTCCTTTTCGAATTTAGTGTGATGAATAGTTCATTTCATGGAGGAGAGACATTTAGAAAACTTTCTTTTTTAGACCTTAAATATACGAATAGGTGGGTCAAATTCGATGCAGTCTTAATTCTTCCTTCAGAGAAATTATTCATCTTTATTGAATCTAAGATGGAGAGTGATATAAGTACCAGTACTACTAGGTACCCAAAGGTAAATCAGATAATAAAAGGTTTAGAATCTGCGTACTTATTAACTAATCATAAAGATAGCTTGTATGAAGGATGGGATTTTAGATATGTAATTACTTGTCCTAGAGTGATTAATGAGTATAATATGACCTATTACAATTATATTACAAAATATATCGGTAAGAATCTAGTTGAGTACAATGATTTGATCAACAAAGAGTATCCAGAGGATATCAACGAAAGCTGCTATCCAAAATATTTTGGAGGATTTTTGAAGGAAGTAAGAGATAAGATCAGCATGGTCTATTGGGATGAGATAACTAAATATCTATTTGATCAGGATGATAATTTTTTCATGAATTATTTGAAGAGAGTTGAAAAAAATTTAGATGAAAAAGAAAAATTTAAAGCAATAAAAACTAGATTTAAGAGAGCCAATTTAAAACTAACCTAAGAAAGGAAATTATTTTATTATTAAGTGTTTTTATTCTATAAAGATGACTTTACCTGATTATGAAGATGGAAATATCACAAATCTGATGAGTTCGGTCATAGAATCTTTTTGCGTAAAGAGTCCATATGATAGATTATCTTGTTTTGGATCTTTATCAGATAAGAAGAATGTAGTCCTTCTGGTTTTGGACGGTATAGGATATGAATATCTGAAAGAAAAAGGAAAAAATACTTTTCTGTATAAAAATCTAGAAAGAAAATTGACTTCAGTTTTTCCTTCTTCGACAGCGTCCGCCATTCCTACTTTCATGACAGGTTTACCTCCACAACAGCACGGAGTAACCGGTTGGTACACATATTTGAAAGAGATCGGGGTTGTTTCCACCATTTTACCATTTAAACCAAGATATGGCGAGCAGGTATTTGATGAGGCAGATGTGGATGTAAATTCTATATTATCTGATGTATCTTTGGTTAAAAAAATTGATGAGGAAAAGCATTTTATTACTAATAATAAGATTAAAGATTCAGTTTTCAATGATTTTTATACCTCCAATATAGAAGTGAGTGGTTATGATAAGACGAGAGGTTTACTAGATAAGATTGAATCTATTATCAAAAACAACGAAGAAAGAAAGTATATCTATGGATACTGGAACAACTATGATAGAGCATCTCATGAAAACGGGCATAAAAGCGTGGATTCATGGATGGAATTGCTGAGAATCGATAGGAATATCAAAGAATTTGTGGAGAACATAAAAGATACTGATACAACTCTATTGATCACTGCTGACCATGGTTTCATCGATTCTACTGAAGAGAAAGCTATCAGGTTAGAGGACCATCCTGACTTCGCTGATTGCTTGACGTTACCATTATGCGGTGATTACAGATCTCTATTCTGCTATGTCCATCCAAATAAAGATGACAAATTCACCAATTACTATGAAGATGAATTGAGCGATTACTGTCATCTCTATAAAAGTGAAGATTTAGTCCAGGATAATTATTTTGGATTGTTTGAACCAAATCAAAAGTTGATGGATAGAATAGGGGATTATATTCTAATAATGAAAGATAACCATATAATGTATGATACTCTTCCAAATGAGGATGACCGTTTTATGATAGGAAACCACGGTGGTCTTTCATCGAAAGAGATGTACGTTCCGCTATCGATTGTGGATTTATCATGAGTTCATAAGAAATCATCCGTATTTTTGAAGGAATAGATCAAGAAAATTAAAGCTAATAACATGAAAATACCAAACATACCCATAAAACTGAGATATCCCTGTTGTGCAAAGTATCCTGGGCTCTGGATTAGTGTGTAGATAAGCATCCCCATAGAGAATTGAAATATATAGATAGCTTTACTCCAATTATTTAATAGGCCAATACCACCTATGATCATCATCACTGCAGTTGTAAATTCTGCTGTAAGATGCATACCTATCTGTATCGGTTCAGAACTCAGTTCAGGGATCTGGCCATTGATATAAAACATGGTCCACATCACAATCATCGATATGCCGATAAACATTGAGTAAATTGAAGCATATTTTTTGATATTCATAAATCTCACCAAGTATAGTTCAAGTAAATCATGTATTTATGTTTATCTAGTTTTAAAAAAGAGAAAAAGTTTTGTAGAAATCTTTTAGATGCATATCGCTTGACAGTGACCAATATAAGCTAGCATTTTTTAGTTGTACCCAGACAGTTAGGTGAGATGCAAAGAATTTTTGATTGTGATTTCATCATTGACATACATCCTTCCCTAAAGTCGGAGGCATTCTAACTCGTGTCTATGTGAATCTTTTTATTAATACGTATTAAAAATATTGATAAAATAAGGTATATTTATTTAAAGGGTTTCTACTTTGTTTAAAATTAAATAAAAGCAATTCATTACATAGCTAAATGATTTACATAAACGCTAAATTAGTGATACTAAGCATCTTTATAATTGCCTTTATTTATCTAGTTATAGGGAATATAGTATATGGTTATTTATTAATGAAAAGAAGAGGAAAAGATTATTCATTAAATCTGAAGATGTTATTTGGATTTGCTTTGTTTGGATGTTCCTTCTTTATCGTAGCTTATTTTGATCTTTTCTCAGGATGGTTCTGCTTCTTATATGTGATCGGATTTTTAATATTGCTTTCAATTATGATATATTATAGAAAAGATATTAAAGAAAATAGAATAAACAATATGGCGTTGGTTATTGATAAGGTAAAAGATAACCACAGATTAAATCTAAAAGATTTTTTAATACCGAATTATACATTAAATGCAAAATTATTATTAAGGTATGGTCCAAAAAAGACAATAAAAATAATGTTTATTTCTTCATTGATTTTAATAGGAATATATCTATACCTTTTTGCTACTTATTTTGAATATGTAAATATTGTATATATTTTAGTATGGCTATTATTTTTTTCTATTGTTTTTCTTCTTCAATACAAAAGAATGAAGAAAGAATACAAATTAGTTATAGGTAGAGTAAAAGACGGATCGTACAAAGAAGATTATGAATTATTCTGAGATACACTAAGGTCTTTAAGTAAAAAAATAAAAAAAATTATGGTTTTAGATTTTCTTTGTTTTCTTTTTTAACCATTCGTCTAACTCATCGTCTAGATGCGGTGACAACTTTTCGTAAACCTCTTCGTGATATTTGTTCAGCCATTCTTTTTCTTCTTCAGTCAACATCGATGCATCTACAGCATCCAAGTCTATCGGACAGAGAGATATCGTTTCAAATTTTAAGAACTCTCCAAACTCAGTCTCATCATCTTTTACGACCAGAAGAGTATTTTCAGTCCTTATTCCCCACTCGTCTTTTCTGTAGATACCGGGTTCATTTGTTACGATCATGCCTTCTTTCAGCTTAACGTCATGAACGTTATTAGATATGTTTTGAGGGCCTTCATGAACATTCAAAAAGAAACCTACACCATGTCCAGTTCCACATTTGTAATCTATATGGTTGTCCCACATAGGTTTTCTGGCAAGCACATCGATATTGGCACCTCTTGAACCTTTTAAGAACTTAGCTGTAGCTAGATTTATGTGACCTTTAAGTACAAGTGTAAAATCTCTTTTCTGTTTTTCTGTTATATCTCCAAGAGTAACTGTCCTAGTGATATCAGTAGTGCCATCAAAATACTGTCCTCCAGAATCTAAAAGATAGAAATCTTCTTTTTCCAATTCATAATCTGATTCTTCGTCAGCAGAATAGTGCATCATGGCTGCGTGTTCTTTATAAGCAGCGATGGGATCGAAGCTTGGACCTACAAATCTATCGTCTTGTGCACGGAATTGCTCTACCTTGTTTTCTGTAGTGATCTCAGTAATATCACTATCTCCAACATTTTCTTCCAGCCAGTGGAGGAATTTTACCATGGCTACACCGTCTCTGATCTGACATTTCTTGTAATGTTCTATTTCAGTATCATTCTTCACTGCTTTCAGATCTTGTGTTATACTTGGATTTTCTTCTATCTTCTTACAATCTTCTGGGATAGAATCGAAAAGCCATTTGTTTGTATTTTTGTGATCTAAGATAACTTTTTTATCTCCATTCAGACCCTTTACAAACTCATCGATTTCTTCATAATCATGTAATATTATTTCATCGTCTTCTAGTTTTTTTTCAACAAAATCATCTATCTTATCATCATCTATGAAAAGGTGCGAACCTTCTTTCGAGATAAGACCATAAGCTACCGCTACTGGATTATATTCTACATCATCACCTCTTATGTTAAAGGTCCAGGCCACTTCATCCAATTTAGTTATCAGAAAAATATCCCCACCTAAATCGTCCATCTCTTCACGGATGTCTTCGATCTTCTCTTCTCTACTTTTACCAGCATATTTCACCTCATGTATGAAAATGTCATTTTTAGGTACTTCTGGTCTATCTTTCCATATCTTATCTATAAGATCTATATCTGTCACCAGTTCTACATCATCCTTGAGCTCATCTTCCATATCTCTTACTGTATCGATCGTAAACAGTTTGCCGTTGAAACCGATCTTCTCTCCTTCTTTTATGTTATCTCCCAGCCACTCTTTGTACGAAGGAACATCTTCTTTTCCCATCTTGAATAACTCTATCTCAGTACCTTCCAATTCGTTCTCAGCTTGAATGAAATATCTACCGTCTGTCCATAATCCTGATTCATTTTTAGTTACGACTACGGTACCAGCAGAACCTGTGAATCCAGATATCCATTTTCTACCCTTATAACGTTCAGGAACGTATTCACTGTTATGTGGGTCAGAAGTTGGTATTATATATGCCGATAAACCGTTATCATCCATTAAATCTCTAAGTTTTTCTAACTTCTCATTTACAGAAATTGATGCCATGGTTCAAACCTCACTTTAAGTTGGGTATGGAGTTCCGCTGTAGTATAAAAATATTTACAATCTATATCACGAGCTCAATTTAGATTGTATCTAGATTTAAGCAGTACAGTGACAACCCCTAATGAGATTATATAAGAAAGCACAGTCCCTATCACCATTCCAAATTCAGGATAAAGAAAATGAAGAGCTATTGCATAGCTGACTACGGTAGGTGTCCCAAATATCATCGACTTGGCTATACCACCGACGAATTTAGGACCATGTTCTTTTGTAAAAATCAGCATAGTAGATAGGAAGATAGCTGGAAATACAGAAAATATTCCACTCAATACCGAACCTATATTAGATAAAGTGACTGCAACTGCGATAACAATACCAGCGAGAACGCCTCTAAACAAAATCTTTCTTTTAGTGTATTCTACCTCTTTCTTTTCAACTGACTTGACTTTGATAACCTTTTCGAGTACAAGAAGAGCCAGAATCATCATAGATAGGTAAATTATGATGGAGATGTAGATGTTGTTAAAATCGAAGATATAAAGCAAAATTGATAGAACTGACCATACACCTAAAGTACTGAATAGAGTTATATGTAGTTTTTTATCTGCCAGGACAGCGAACATGAATAAAAATATTATATTTATACCCATCTCTGCCGGTACGACAGAAGCTGAATCTGAAGCAAAAGAAGTACCTTTATTTAACGAGATAAAAATAAATGCGATAACAATCGTAGATGGTAAAGTACCAATTATTCCTCCCAGCTTTGTACCGAATTTTTCAGCGATGATGCTGATACCGACAACTATGATAGCTGAGAGAACGAATGGTATGACGATCTGATATATCAGAGGGATCATTTACTTCGGTAATTTTTTAATGTATAAAACGTTTTGTAATATTTATTGGGAAATCAATCTTTTTAATAGGAAATTACTGAGGAGAAGCGCTGTAGAGGAAACTGCTATTATCGGCATCGCTGGAAGGAAACCAAAGGTTGGTAGTAACTCGTAATGATAGGAAACAAGCATTAAAAGACCTGTGAGTATTGAAATTATACATGCTTTTGGATCAACGTCAAAATACAATACAGATAGAGTCACAGGATATAATATGGCAAGACCGGTGAATGCCCATGTGACTATGGTGAATATCGATGCAGGAGGGTCATAAGCTAATGCCAAACCAATAAAAGCTAGTACTACTACCATCACATGTCCCATAGAGTAATCTGCCTTCTTGGTTTTATGTGGGATGAACTTATGAAATACATCTCGTGTGAACATAGAACTAAGTGTAAGTAGCTGACTGTCGGCTGTGGACATGAAGGCAGCGAACCCACCGCTCATTATAAGTGCAGAAAGCCACGCAGGAGAGTACTTATCCAGCATCATGGGAAGAATACTGTCTGCCTCTTGAACAGATAGTCCAGGCATAGCTCCTCTTCCCATCACACCGATAATTACTGGTAGTAAGAATACTAGGGAGATAACGATTGGGTAAAAAATTGATGCCCTCTTGAGACCTTTATCGCTTTTTGGAATGAAGAAGCGTTGGAAAAGCTGTGGAAACATTGGATCACATAAAGACCATAACACGGTGAAACTGAACCAAGTTTGAATAGTTATCGCCCCCTCTCTTACAAACAGGTTTGGATCGACAGCTTTTGCCTGTGCGTGAGCTTGTCCAAGACCTCCAAGGCTAGATGCAATGACAACAACAGCAATAAGTAGGAATGAGATCATCATAAGACCCTGTAGAACATCTGTCCAGGCTATCGTTCTCATTCCACCAAGAAAAACGTATATTATAATAAAAGCAGTCAGGAAAACTGCACCCCAGAAATAAGGTATTGCACCTCCAGTCAAAGCGCTGAGTACGTATCCTGCACTCATTGGCTGTACTGCAAGATACGGAAGTGTAAATACTACCATAACTGACATAAAAAGGAGTCGAAGAGATGTACTGTTTGTCTCTTTACCGATCAATTCTGGTGGCGTTACGTAATCTTTTTCGATACCCAATTTCCTGATCTTTCTACCGATTATGTAGAATGAAAGAGCCATGAAGGATGTACCAAAAGCCATAACACCATAAAATGAATAACCCATGCGATAGGCACTTCCAGAAAATCCTAAAAAAGTGAAAGCACTGAAATTAGTGGAGGCTAAAGTAAAAAATAGAACAAAAGTACCGATCTTTCTATCAGCTAGGAAGTAATCAGCCACTGATTTTTTCGATAGCTTGTAACCATAGATACCCAATAAAAGAGTGATCAAGAGATAGACTGTGATTATTGTCATAACTATCAATGTAGTACTCATCTTTCCTCACCCCAGTATGTCTTACTAAAGACATAGATAGCTACAGCTAGTAATAACTGCAGTATGATCAATCGGATTATCCAAATTGGTAAAAAATTGAAGTATATTTTACTAATTTCCCAGTTCCAAAAATCCATCGATAGCACGAACAATATACCAAATACAGTTAACCATAATACCCTGCTATTTTCAAGCCAGTTATGCAGCTCTTTGACCATTTTTACACCTTTCAGCTGTTTCCTGGCTTGACCGGCTGGAAACAGAAAAACATTGCCAATGTGAACGATGAAAATAGGATATATAAAATTTTCTTTTGTTCATATTTCTTCCCCCTGTATTAAACAATTAAAAAGAGAAAGGGTAACAAAAATTAGTTATAACCAATTTTTAATTATTGAGACATGGTAGTGAAAGATAAAAGATTCAAGGTAAACACTGAATCGAATTTAGATATAAAAAATATAACTGATCAAGGTCAAAAGACAGTAAGAGAGAGTGGTGTTAAAGAAGGAACTGCTACGCTATTTGTGTCCGGTTCTACAGCTGCGATTACTACTATTGAGTACGAATCTGGATTGGTCCATGATATCTCTGAAGCGTTAGACAGATTGTTTCCACAGGATATGTATTATAAGCATCACGAAAAATGGCATGATGGAAACGGACATTCCCATATGAGAGCTTCTTTCATCGGACCTAGCTTGACTGTTCCTATAACTGATGGAAAATTAGAACTTGGTACATGGCAACAGATAATATTGTGTGATATGGATGTACCATCAAGAGAAAGGGAAATTATAGTGAAAATAATAGGGGATTAGTTTAAAGAAAATTTGGCAAGTAATGCTTCTAACTGAATCCTTTCATTGGATCCTTCAACCATCCTAAATTCAGTTTCACCGATTTTGTCGACTAGAATCATCCTTTTATCGTTGGTCATCTTGACCTCATAAATCTGATTGTGCATCTGTTTTATTATGTCTTCACCCGAAAGCCCGTAGTCGATGAGTAAAGTATCTAGTTTCTTCCTAGCCTCCATGAATTCCCCGTTAGCTGCTGTGAGTATCATGTCTTTGATATCGCCAGGTTTGGCTATATTTGCGCTACTTCTCAACACGTCACCATCTATTTTATCCGTAGTTGATGCTGAGATCTGTAATAAGTTAGTAGCTCTTCTCAGATCACCCTCTGATACTCTTATCAGTAATTCCTCAGCCTCTTTTGTAATCTCTAGAGACTCATTTTCTGCAATATTTTCAATCCAGTCTTTAACAAACTTGTCCATCAGATCCCTGAACCTGAAAACAGCACATCTTGATTGGATCGGATCGATAATCTTTGACGAGTAATTACATGAAAGGATAAACCGACAGTTATGAGAATATTTTTCCATGGTCCTCCTTAATGCTGCTTGAGCTTCGGAGGTCAGTGAATCAGCCTCATCCATAAATATAACTTTAAAGCCTTTTTTGCTCACTGTTGTCGTCCTTGCATATTCTTTTATTTTATTCCTGATCACATCGATACCTCTCTCATCACTGGCGTTAAGTTCAAAAAAGTTAGATTTCCAATTATCACCATACAATTCTTTGGAAAGCGCTATAGCTGATGTAGTTTTTCCTGTTCCAGCAGGTCCTGCAAAGAGCATATGAGGCATACTACCCTTTTTCACGTAAGCTTTAAGACGCTCGATCACTTTTTCCTGTCCATAAACTTCATCCAGGGTCTCGGGCCTGTACTTCTCGGTCCAAATCTCATTTAACATATCGCTTTACAATCTAATATGGCAGTTATATGTTTTTCCTCTGAAATGTTTATGCAGGGTAAAACCTTCAAAAGTTAAAAATAATAGTAATTTCATATTATAAAATGATATTATGGAGGATATCAAGGATCCCGAGGAACTAGTTGAAGAATATAAACGAGTAGAATTGAACAAGATGGCTAAGAAGGTAGGGATAGAAAAACCAGAGAAATTCCCAAGGAAGATGGATGTGGCCAAGGAGATTGTAAGAGCTAAAAAGGCAAGGAAGTACGCAAAAAGACCAACTGGTCTATATTTTAAAAGAGAGTAAACTCCAAACTTTTATTAAGAATCCCGGTTTATTGTACTAAAATGGCATTTAGAAGTAGAAATCCAAAAAGAGCTAGTAAAATCCAGGAGAAAAAGCTTGTTAAAACTGCCAAAGATATAGCTGAAAATCCTTTGAGAGTTATTCCTGAATGTAAAGGAAGCTGTTTACTTTGTAAGTACAGCAGGGACGAGAAGAAGATAAAGAAGATCGAGAAATACAAGGATGATGAGGATAAACTGAAGAAATATGCCAAAAGGGGTTCAGATTTATCTAAAGCAGTTGCTAGCGCTATGTTATTGGCTAAGCAGGAAAAAGCACCTTTATTAGCAAGGGCGAGGACACCAGAAGGCGAATTAGTTTACGCTAAAAGGGGTAAAGCTGATAAAGAAAGACTTATAGGTGTTCAACATTTTAACGATCCAAAAGTGAGGTTACTTACATATACACCAGAATCAAAAAAAGGTTATTATTTCTATTCAGTGGGTGATCATGTCGTCTGTACCGGAAAGGAAGATGACCCACCTGAAGAATTCGTCAAAAATGCTGTCGATAATGTACCTTATGATTTTGATGAAAATGACGGTGTGTACAGGTGTGGACATACCTCTGATGAATACGATCGTTCGGTTATGAAATTAGATTGGCCTGCTGCTGATGTAACCTTTTTTGTATGCAGCCAATGTGCTAAGAAAGATGCAAATCTATTCATCGATATATCGAGCAAGATGATCTCATCCGATAATTCAAAATCATTTTCAGTCGATGCAGATTATAAAATGGAGTGCAGAGCTGATTGTAAAAGATGTGTATTTGAAGGGGATATCTCCGTTCCCAACGATTTAAGAGATAAATATTTTGGAAAGATATCGGATAGAGCATTTTTGAAAGATTTTAGAGATCATGCCTTTGAGAGATTAGAATCAAGGTCCAATATATTTGCTGTTGGAAACTCGTGTTATGGAAAAGATAAAAAAGTCTTCGTATCTGACCTCAAGTATGAAGAATGGGAAAAACCAGTTCTAAGAGCTATATTGGGAAGATTAGATGGATTGGTTCTAAGAGAAGGTACGGTCAATGAATTATTGAGTAAAGTATGGTCAAGATATGGTAAACTCGCTATCAAAAGTTTGGTAGATGATAAAGAAATAGTACAGGAATATTATGATAGGGTAGAAAAAGAAGATGAAAAACCAAGAGATGTTTTAAGAGATCTTATCGATTATAGGGAAAAGAAAGAAAAACTGAAAGATATACCTGAATTCGAGAAATTACCACCGAAAGCAAAATTTGCACATGACGTGACTATAAAGTACAAAACCGAAGGTCCTAACGAGGCTGTAAAATATATCGAGAATAAAAAGATCCAGGATACTAGGATGAAAGCATTGGCGTATGGATTTCTAGTAGCGTTCGGAAAAGAATCTTCTCATCAGTGGAAATATTCTGAGACTGAAGTCGAGTCAGGAGAACATCTATCGATATTTATAGGCGATATGATCGATTCTACTGGAAAGCAGTATGCAGAAAAGTTACAAAGGTTGCTTAAAGAGAGTGGATCGACTTCATCGATAGTTTTAAAGGATGGGGGAAAGCTGAGATAAGCATAACAATTAAATATAATCAATATAACTAGGTGAAAATATGGCAAGACAAGAAGGTGGTGGAGGTTTCCAATCCGCTGCGGGACTTATGCGATACTTTGACGAAGAGGATGACAAAAGCCCAAAAATTGATCCAAGATTAGTGATAGGTTTCGCCATCGGCATGATGGTGTTCTTAGAGTTTGCAAAGTGGAACTGGCCATTATAAACTTTCTAACTTTTCTTTTGCTTCTTTATTTTTTGGATTTAGTTTGAATGCATTTTGAAAAGCATCTTTAGCATTTTCTATTTCTTCTCTATCTTCTAGAATATTGCCAAAGATGAACCATTTTTCATCATCCTGGCCGTCTAAGGAAATTGATTTTTTGATTTGGTCTAGAGATTCGTCCTTTTTGTCCAGTTCGAATAAACATCTTGCTTTACCTTTCAAAGCTGTATGATCGTTTTCCTGTTTTTCAAGATATTTATCATATGCTTTTAGAGCTTTATCATATCTTTCGTTTTCTAAAAATTGCTCAGCTTCTTTTTTTATGGCTTGATCTAAATCGGATTCCTGGTAAAGCTGGATCGCTCTTCCCCATCCTCCTTTTTCTTTGTTTATATCTCCCTTCAATATCCAGTATTCGCTGTCCTCTTCCAACTCATCGAGCTTACCTTCAGCTTCTTTCAATTTGTTGGATTTGATCAGTGCTTTGATCAATAATTTTTTTGTTTCTTCATCTTCATTTAAGTTCAAAGATTTTTTAATTGATTCAAGAGCTCTTTCAGGTTCTTCTTTCTCTAGGAACAATTGACCCATATTTTTATGTGCTGTATCGTTTCCTTCTTCTGCTCGTATCGATAGTGTATAAAAACCTTCAGCCTCTCTAAACATATCATTGACGATCTTATCTCTGAAATCAGGTTCAAAGATGTCTATATTAGATTTCAATGCTGTATAAAAGAAAAGATTACCAAATCTAAGATATAAAGATGAATTACCTTCAATATCTGAAAATTCACGCTCTATCTTTTCGATCTTTAAAAACAATTTAGATAATACTTGGACATCTTTTTTAGATAAAAAATAATCATCTTTTTTGAGGTCTTTTGTAACTCCCATCTCCCCTAATATACTGTTCATCTTTTCAAGTACAGTTCTGTAATCCTTTTCCTTTTCTGGATCAAAAGACTCAATCTCTTCTTCTACAGTTTCACCCTGTTCGAAAAGTATGTTTTCCTCTCTTTCACCGATTGTCAAGATCGTTTCTGAATGTTCTCTGAATCTGTTAACAACAGGTTCTGTGATAAGAGGTTCACATGCTGTCCAAAAAATATTATCTGAAAAAGCTTCTTTAGCACAGTCAGTGCATAAGTAATAAAGCTCATCGATCTCTTTTTTACATTTAATGCACTGATTTGTCATATTCGGGTTATATGAATAGGTTGATAAAAAGATTTACATATATCTCTTTTTAAATTGAGACTTGAAGTCTTTAAATCTATTTTCTTTTATTGCTGTTCTAGCGTCTTTCATCATCTGCAGGATGAAGTATAGGTTATGTATAGAAGCCATCCTCATCCATGCAAGTTCATCTGATTTACAGAGATGATGGATGTATGCTTTTGTATAATTTTTACAGGTTGGGCAATCGCAATCCTTGTCCAAAGGTGTATGATCATCTTTGTAGTCACTTTTATCTATTCGAATATCTCCATCTTTTGTGAATATTGTTTTATGTCTAGCATTTCTAGTTGGGTAAGCACTGTCGAATATATCAACACCCATGTCTATACATTCCAGTATATCTACTGGTGAACCGAGTCCCATGAAGTATCTGGGTTTGTTTTCAGGAAATGATTTTACTGCAGCTTTCGTGTTTTCGTACATCTTTTCCTGTGGCTCACCGATAGATAGTCCGCCGATCGCATTACCTTCAAAATCAATATCAGCTATTTGTTTGCTGCTTTCTCTTCGAAGTTCAGGTATCGTTCCCCCCTGGGATATACCAAAAATATTTTCACCGCTATCTCTGCATCTTTCAGCCCATCTAGTAGTTCTATCTACAGATTTTTCTATCTCACCTCTATCAGCGGGATATGGAGGACAGTAGTCTAAGCACATAGCTATGTCTGATCCCATCCTCTTTTGGATCCTGATACATTCTTCAGGAGTCATGTAGTAAGTGCTGCCATCGTATTCTGAAGTGAATTCCACACCATCTTCAGAGATGTTTTTTTCGAAACCCTTTCTGATCATCTGAAATCCACCGCTATCTGTGAATATGAGACCATCCCAGTTCATGAATTCGTGGAGTCCTCCGGCCTCCTCGATTATATCTACTCCTGGTTTCATCAGTAGATGATACATGTTGGAAATGATGACCTGAGTTCCTATTTCTTCCAGATCTTCAGAGGTTAAGGTTTTTACACCGCCTCTTGTTGCTACAGGCATGAAGAAAGGGGTATCAGCTTTTCTTCTGTTTACACTGAAAACACCTGTTCTAGCTTTGCCATCTTTGGAGTTGATTTTGAACATCACTTACCCTCCATAAGCATGGAATCACCGAAACTGTAAAACCTGTATTTTCGTTCAACTGCTTCTCTGTATGCTTTTAATATCCTTTCTCTACTAGCAAAAGCACTTACTAGCATCAGTAATGTGGATTTAGGGAGATGAAAATTTGTTAAAAGTAGATCCATACCAGATTGAAATTCATATCCAGGATATATGAAGAGGTCTGTCCATCCTTCACCTGGTTCTACGACACCGTTGTTGGAAACAGTCTCTAACGTCCTTACGCTCGTAGTTCCAACTGGGATAACTCTTCTTCCCTCTTCGTTTGCTTTAGTAACAGCCTCAGCAGTTTTCTTATCGATCTTGTAATATTCTTCTCCAAGTTCGTGGCCTTCTATCTCTTCCGTTCTGACCGGTAAAAATGTACCCGGCCCTACATGAAGTGTTATGTCATATATCTCTACACCTTTAGACTTGATAGTATCAAGGAGTTCATCTGTAAAATGGAAACCAGCAGTTGGAGCTGCGATAGATCCTTCGTCCTCTGCATAGACTGTTTGATACTCATCTGGATCTGATAGATCCTCTTTTATATATGGTGGTGTAGGCATGCTGCCTTCTTCTTCCATCAATTCCTCTGCATCTTCACAGCTTATGGTGAACCTACCACCTTTTCCGCTTTCTACGATCTCATATGATTTTTCGTTTAGGATGATCTCTCTACCCTCTTTGATATTACTCCCTTTGATAAGGCATTCCCACCCATCTTCTACAGGACGATGGAAAAGGACCTCTATTTTACCACCTGTATCTTTATTTCCGTGTATCCTCGCAGGTAAAACTTTAGATTTGTTTTTGACCAGTACATCTCCTTCTTGGAGGAGATCAGATATGTCATTAAATTTAAGGTGTTTATTTTGGTCGTTACCTAAGTAGAAAAGTTTGGATTCGTCTCTTGGTTTCATCGGTTTTTGAGCTATTCTTTCCTTTGGAAGGTCGTAATCGAACTTGGAGAGTTTCATTATCATGGCTCATATTTGAACTCCTACTAAAATGTTACAATGAACTTTTTGCAAAATACTTTTATTAGACTAATCAATACTACAAGACGATGAAAGTAACAGCCCGTCCTTTGGATTCTCTGGACAGAGAAAATCTGGTAGATTTAGTATATAGCATATTTCCTGAAGGCCATACACACTGGGAGATACAGAAAGAACTCGAAAGATCACTTTTAGATGCAGTAGAAGAATGTTCTGCAGTAGCATGGCGCGGCGATAAAGCTGTAGGAATCGTAATAGTTGTGGGTAGAGACGGATTACTTTTGGAACATCTAGGAGTTCTGGATAATCATAGAAGGATGGGAGTAGGTAGAATGATGTTAAGATATGCAATCGATAATACTGATGATCCGATCAGAACTAAAGTCCTGAAAGGAAACGAACCTACCAAGGAACTATTGGAAGAAGAAGGATTCGAGATTGCTGAGAAACACGAAGATTACCTACTCTATAAATATAAAAGGTGATTTAGATTTCAAGAACTTCTGTATTTTCTTAGATATAAAAACAGTGCTACAAATATCGGTGGAAATATAAGGATACTGTAGTAAGAGCTTAAAAATGCATTTTCTCCACCTGTAAATTGGTTGAGGATATACCATGTTAGTACAGCTGCAGTTGTTGACATCAAGGCTATTAAAGCAACCTCTAAATTTTTCATTTAATAAACCTCATATTTAAAATAAGAAGGGCATATATAAAGTTGAACTAGTAAAATTTTTAAATAAGGTCTCATTCATCTGTGATGAGTTGATAGAAACCCGCTTAATTTTGCAGCGTGAATTAGCCCTGTAGTGTAGTGGTCAATCATGCGGGGTTCTGGTCCCCGTAACGGCGGTTCGAATCCGCCCAGGGCTACTTTTCTATTTTTCTAACAGAAAAAGTAATATCTAGAGAGTAGTTTCTAGTACTCTTAGTAATGAATAAAGGAGAAATAAGATGGATAGACCGTATGTGACTTTGTATGTTTCAGCTTCAATAGATGGAAGAATATCTTTAGGTCCAAATCGAACCATGATGGATATGGACGAGAGAGATAAAGTTTTAGGTACAGAAGAAGAATGGCAGGAATTTTCTAAACTGATCGAGGACGAACATGAACCTGAAGTTTGGATGGAAGGAAGCAATATGCTGGTTAAAGAAGATGAGGAATTAAGGGAACTCGAACCATTTGATGGTGATCCACAATCATTATACCAAGATTTTTTACCGGAGAATATTGTTGATAAACCTGGACGTGAAGGCTGGCTGGCAGTAGTGGATGGAAGAGGGCGTTTAAGAAGCGGATATAAAGGTGAAGAAACGAAACCTATGCTTCACTTGGTCTCTAATAGTGTATCTGATAAGTATCTAGCATTTCTACAGAAGAATGAAATTCCATATTTGATAGCAGGAGATGAAAGAGTAGATCTAGAAAAGGTTTTTAAAAAATTAAGATCTAAATTAGATGTTGAAAATATTATAACTGGTTCAGGAGGAAGATTATCTGGAGCTCTTCTCAGGAAAGGTTTGTTGGATGAAATCAATATACGATTTAATCCTGTTGTAATAGGTGGATTCGAAACACCCAATCTGTTTGCATCACCTGATCTAAAAGATGATGAGTGGCCAACTGACCTTGAATTTATATCAGCAGAAGTTGAAGGTGATGGTCATATATTTATGAGATATAAAGTTAAGAAATAATAAATAACATATTTTCATGGAAAATGATATATCTTACACCATTATAAACAACAGTTGAAAGCCCATTTAATCAATATTAAGATAAATAATAAAAGGTCTGATTTTGGGCCCTTAGGGTAGTCTGGATATCCTTTTGGCCTTCGGAGCCGAGGACGGGGGTTCGAATCCCCCAGGGTCCGTTTTTTTAACATATTAACCTTAATAAATTATTGGTTAAAAAATTTTTTTAAAGAAATCATTTATATCAAATGAAAAAGGATATATATAGTTAATATATGAGAAATCTGATTAATCATGAGGAAGGTAATTACGTACTTTATAGTATTTACGATTTTATTTCCGATATTTATTGGTTCTTCTTTAAGGACTATTCATGGGGAAGGATTGGCAGAAAGTCCAAGTCCTTGTTTTGGTCAAAATGCCAGAAATACATGCAGGACTGATGCTTCAGGTGAATTCAACGATCTAGGTATAGATTGGAACTTTAGTGAATGTGGTGCTGTTTCATCAAAGGCAGTTGTCGGACCTAATGGTTCTATTTATTTTGGATCTAGTGATGGTTATTTGTATGCTTTAAATAAAACAGGGGAAGAAAAGTGGTCCGTTAAAACTGGTGAAATTAAAACTTCTCCTGCTGTTAGTAATCTAGGTTTTATCTATGTAGGAACTACCGACGGTTATTTTTACAAAGTAAACTCCAATGGAACTATCGAGTGGAAGGTCCAGATTTATGAACTAGCCCCCATAACATCACCAACAATAGGAAAAAGCGGAAGAATATATTTTGGAGCTACAATTGAATCTCAATATGGGGTGTTTTACTCTATGGATCCCGATGGAAATATAATTGGGACCTTTAAAAGTGAAAATTGGATTGATTCAAGCTCTGCTATTGGTAATAATGGAACTATCTATTTTGGAAGTTGGGATAACCGACTCTATGCTGTAGATCAAACTGGAGACAAACAATGGTCGTTTAAGACACAGGGAGAAATCTTAGGATCAGCTTCTGTTTCTAAGGAAGGGAATATATATTTTGGTTCTAGTGATGGATATATATATTCTTTAAATTCTGAAGGTAATTTAAGATGGAAAAGGAATATTTTTTCTAGATATAGTACTTATTGGAAAACGACCATAGCGATAGGTGAAGACAGGGTTTATGCTGTAGAACCTATGGGGACGTTATATTCCTTCGATAAAGAAGGTAATAAAATTTGGGAAAAAACGGTTGAAACTAATGATAATGACTTGATGATAGATGATTCTGGTACTATTTACATGGCTGGAGATGGATCTTTTATTGGTTATACAGGAATTTATGCCTATGATAAAAACGGTTCATTATTGTGTGATTTAAAAATAAATACTGAACTAGATATGACTTCACCTACGATGGATAAGGAAGGGAATATTTATTTAGGGTGTAAAAAAAGTAGTCTAATCTCTAAAGAGGGATATTTTTATAAACTTAGCTCAGTACTGACACCCCCTCAAAATCTAACAATAGAACAAAAAAGGGGTGAAGTACATCTAGAGTGGGAAAAACCAACTAATGCTGATGAAATTAAAATAGAAAAATTCAATATATATAGATGTGAGAGATATAATGATTATGGATACCATATAGATAAGGAGGAGTACGAATATTATGATTCTGTTAATAAAAATAAAACCACTTTAATTGATAATGATGTTGTTTTTGGTTCATATTATCACTACAGAATAACTGCCGAAGGAGAAAATGGTGAAAGTGACTTATCAGATAAAACGAGCATCCAGGTTCTGTCTATATCTGATAATTATGGGGAAAATCGTTACACTCTAGATTATGATGTGGGAGATAAGTGGACGTACGTAAAGAAAGGAGATGATGATTATTTTAAGGAAGTGGAAATTGTTTCTGATTCCATAAAAAAAGAACGTAAAGGTGTTGTTTTTGAATGTTATAAAGTAAAAAAAAGTATATCAGCTGAATACGGTAGTTCAGAAGTTAAAAGTGAATGGTTTGAATATAGGACAAAAAAAGGATTTGCACTTTTGGAAACAGACGAGAATTTCTTTGTACCTCCTAGAAACTGCATAATAAAACCTTTAAGAGTAGGTAAGGAATGGGACTTGTCATCTGGGAAGTATAAAAAGTCATCTAATTTCGATCCAGATATAAAAAGACTGAGGTATTCATGTTTGGATAAGAGAGAGATAACAGTAGGTGCTGGAACATTTGATGTTTACGTTATAAAAGAATATTCAAATGAAGATGATTATAACGAAATCAAGGAATACAACCTTTTTTATTATTCAAAAAAAGTAAAAAATATAGTTAAAAGTGAAAAATATATCCGAAATGAGACAACTAATGAATCAAAATTGATCTCAGAAATTGTCCTTTCAGAATACACTAATAAGAATAAAAATAAAGATAATGCCCAATCTATATCGGAAAACAAATATGTCCTTATAGGGGCTATTTGCGTATTTGTATCAATAGTTATGGTCTATGTTAAAAGAAGATATTACTGAGATAAATAATAGCTAAAAAAAACAAAAAAGGGAGGGAGGGTGATTATCGTGATGTATCATACATGATTTGTAACAATAAAAGATGATTAAAGGCGTTATAAATAATTTTTCAGGATTTTCTAAAAATAGATAATTTAATCAAATATTGTAATTAACAAATGTGTAATTGTTATCAATTTTGAACTAATACTAAAGAGAAAATTGTATGCCAACAGGGGATAAAAAAGATAGCATTGGTTGGTATGGAAGGTAAGGCTAACTAAATTACCCCTGCTGGCGATTGATAATTACATAAGCTCCTTTAAAGACCTTATTGAACAAAATTCGAATTAATTAAAGAAAAGCATCCATCAAAATTTTGTCTATTTATAATTCAATAAGAAAGATTTTTATACAAAGCAGATAGAATAAAAAAGAATCATAGCTGAGATAAGATGTGATCTCTTAGTATATCATAAGATCTAGCTGCTGTAATATGACCTTTATCTATTACATTGATATCTAGATCCCCATAAGATGTTTTTTGAACATCATATTCTATGTATTGGTCGTATCTTGCCAGTAATGGATGAACATTATTTGATTTGATAGACTTAAAATCATCTTCAAAATTTAAGGTGTTTTTGACTTTCTCTTTTTCTTTAAGCGCCTTATCCGAGGTGATCTTTCTATATGTCGAGTCAGTGAATAGATCACCCAATTTAGCTCCAGCTAGCAGAGGCACGTAATGGTCTGCAGTATTATAGTAAGCACGATGCATGTTAGTAACCCATCCTCCTAAACTAATACCTGAAACTATATTGTTGCTCGAACTTCTGTATTGAGCTATTATTTCTTCAGTAGTCTTCACTGTGGTCGCTAACATGTATACGAAATTCTCTAGATTCTTTAACTTGTTCATATATGTTCTTAGTGAGTCCTGGAATGGTTCTCTTACAACTATAAGATTAGCGTTAATATCTCCTTTTTTCTTTGAAAATATTTTATTAAATCCTTTATCATAAGGACTTTCAGCGTTTCCATGATGATATATAATAGTTGGAAATTTTTTTCCTCTATCAAGTTTAACCTTAAATTTAGCATTCATCTTTCCATTATTTGAATCAGCTTTTACTTTATATTCCCCTTCTCCATTTATTTTAGGAAAATCTAGTTTGATATCATAAAGAGAATCTTTGACCCCAGGACTTTCGATATTATTCCTGAAATATTTCTTATTCCACAAAAACGGAAGTCCTAACCAGATCGAAAAATTATCTAGGAATGAGTGATGATTCATGGAAATCTAGAGCAGAAAAGGTGGTATTGATATATATATTTTTAATAAGAAAGTTAATTTAAGAAAAATTTTTAAAAGGGTTCGAGATAAGTACGATAATAGTTACTAACTACACAGATACTTAATTTAGCTTTTTAACTTGTACTGCACGAGGACCTCTCTCGCCTTGTTCTTTCTTGAATTCTACTTCATCACCTTCTTGTAGGACATCGCCTTCGATATCACTGCGGTGTACGAATAGGTCTTCTCCACGATCTTCTGGTTCGATAAATCCGAAGTTTTTCATTCTATTAAAGAATTTAACTTTTCCTTTCATTTCTAGTTCACCTCCTTTTATCATTGTACATTGTCATACTGTCGTGCTGCAGCTATATATAACTTTCCATGGATATAGCTCCCCTTGATGTATTTATTGTTGTCATCCTTTTCGGATGAATTTATCTTCTATTATTCTCATCGCCAGCATTGCAAAGATGAATATACCTATACCAATAGAGATCATCATCCATGAGTTTATACCGAGTGGTACAACCTTGAAGTAACTGTTAAGTGGAGTGTACAGTACAGCCATTTGCATTATTAATGATGTTGCTATTGCCATTCCTAGCCACTTATTTGAGAATAAAGGCGTACCATATCTTGATCTTATTGGTATGACTTCGATCAACTCTAAAACAACCAGTGAAGTGAACGCTAAAGTTCTAGCTTTATCTACTCCATCGCTCAATCCAAATCTGAACAAGGATAGACAGATCAGTGTAACCCAGAATCCTATCCATGCTATTGAAAATCCTAGTGTCTTATCGATGATGTCCTCATTCTTACCTCTTGGTTTTCTCTTCATTATCTCGTCAGATCCCCTATCTACACCCATTGCAAGTGCAGGAAGTCCATCGGTGAGTAAGTTTACCCATAGAAGCATAACAGCTGTTAAAGGCAAACCTAACCCGATCAAAGTGGCTATAAGTACTATCAAAACTTCACCTAGATTACCTGATAAAAGTAGATTGACAAACTTACGAAGATTATCAAATATACCTCTTCCTTCCTCTATCGCATCCTTTATTGTTTTGAAGTTATCATCCAAAAGGACCATATCAGAAGCCTGCTGAGAAACGTCGGTTCCTCTTTTCCCCATTGCTGTTCCAACGTCTGATTCTTTAAGAGCAGGTGCATCGTTAACACCGTCACCAGTCATAGCAACTATATGGTCCTGTGATTTTAAAGCTCTTAAAATATTGACTTTGTGAGATGGCGAGACTCTTGCAAAAATATCTACTTCTTCAACGACTTTTTTTAGTTCATCTTCAGAGATATCGTCCAATTCGCTACCAGTCATCACTTTACCTTTGAATCCTAGTTCTCTACCAATAGCTCTAGCTGTCATTGCATTGTCTCCAGTGATCATCACTGTCCTTATTCCGGCATCCCTACAGGTCTCTATTGCTTCTTTTACTTCTTCTCTAGGTGGATCGATCATACCTTGAAGTCCTAGGAAGATCAGATCCTGTTCTAGTTCTCCTTTATCCGCTTCTATTATCTCCTTTTTATCCTCATCCTCGACCTCACCTAGTTCAACCTGCCTGTAAGCCATGGCGAGAACTCTAAGAGCGTTATTAGCAAATTCCTCGTTTTTCTCGATAAATTCTTTTTTCTTCTCTTCGGTAAGTTCTTTCAACTCGCCATCGTCGTAATATCTCGTACATTTATCCAATATAACCTCTGGAGCTCCTTTAACAAATGCTCTATCGTTATCACCAGGTCCATCGTGTATAGTTGTCATCATCTTTCTGTCTGAGGAAAATGGTATCTCGTCAATCCTGCGATATTTTTTCTCTAGTTCATCTCTTTCGAATCCAGCCTTTTGAGCAGACTGTATCAAGGCAGCTTCAGTAGGATCACCGATGATTTCATCATCTTGGACTTCTGAATCATTGCATAAGGCTCCTGTTTGAAGGATCTGTCTTAGCTCCTCAGGATCTACAGGTTCACCATCAGAGGTAAACTCACCTTCTGTAGAAAAACCGCCTGATACGTCTATTTCATTACCGTTGAAAAATATCTTTTTGACAACCATCCTGCTTTCTGTAAGTGTACCCGTTTTATCTGTACATATTACATCTACTGAACCCAATGACTCTATAACTGGTAATCGCCTTACTAGAGCTTTTTTATTCAACATCTTTCTGGTACCAAGAGCTAAAGTCAGGGTCACAACTGCTGGCAAACCTTCTGGGACTGCAGCGACAGCCAAGGCTATGGCTGTAATGAATGAGGTTAGTATTGGTTCACCCCTAAAGTAAAGTATCGGAATGAGTGCTGCGCAGATAAGTAATATGATAATACCAATACGTTTACCGAGATTGTTCACTTCTCTTTGGAAAACGGTTTCATCCTCTTCGACCTGCTGTAACTCGGTAGCGATCTTTCCTATCTCTGTATCCATACCGGTCTGAACTACGACAGCCTTACCTTTACCTTTAACAACGTTTGTGTCTTTGTAAACCATGTTCTCTCTTTCAGCCAGGTCGATCTTTCCTTCCAAAACATGATCTTTTTTATTAACAGCAACGCTTTCACCAGTAAGGGCAGATTCATCCACTTCCATGTTCTGCTGTTCTATTATCCTTGCATCAGCAGGTACAGAACCACCCTGTGAAAGAAATACGATGTCACCAGGAACTATTTCTGAAGAATCAACTTTCTTTTTTTTACCATCCCTAAGAACTATAGCTTCTGGAGATGCCAGGTCCCGTAAAGCCTCTATCGATTGTTCAGCTTTCCAATCTTGGAAGAATCCAAATATCCCATTAGCAAAAACTATTGTTAAAATCAGGTAGGAATCTATACGATGACCTACAGCAAAAGAGATTATCGCAGCGATGATCAGTATCCATATAAGAAAATCTTGAAATTGATCCAAAAATATCCTTATCGGAGATATCTTCTCTCCTTCTTCGATCTCGTTTTTCCCATATTTTTCCTGCCTTTTTTTAACTTCTTCTTGTGTTAAACCCTTTTCAGAAGATTTGAGATTCTTGAAGACTCTATCTATGGATAATGAATACCAATCAACGCTCATATCTATTTAGGGAATCTTTTATTAGGTATTAAAATTTAATGAGAGAGTCTAATCGAAAAAGATGTATACTTTAAAATCAATATATCAGGATATGTTTAAAAATAAACAAAAAGTAATAGATAAAGTGGAATCATTACCAAAGGGAAGGAGGTCTGAATCTGGTAGATACTGGTGTGTCACATGTAAAAAGTTATTCGAACTTGATGAACCAACATGTCCATACATGCCAAAAGTTTGTATCAATACACCTATTGCTGTCGAGAACTTTTCTCCAGAATCTACAGAAGGATTGGAAAGATTTGGTTTATTTTACCCCAATATACCACAAAAATTATTGGCACAAATAATCGATAAAGATGAAGCAGAGATATTAGTTGATGTTTACATGAATTTTCTAACCGATTGGAATATACAATTTGAAGAACAACCACTTCAAACTTTGAAAAGTTTTATTATAACGGTCAGTGGATGTGAGACAGCACAGAGAGTTGGTGAAAACGAAGTAACTTTTGTAATTACTGATGTAGAGAAAGTATGGGATAAAGATAAGCTCTTTGAATTACTGAGAATAGCAGTTCCGAAACTGAAAGACGAATTGGGATTTAAAAAAGACATATTATTTGATTCTGTGGATATACTTGGAGACATGCCTATGGGTAAATATTACTGCCCGATGTGTCAGAAATTCTTTGAATTTTCTATACAAAGAGATACTATCACCTGTCCGTTCATGCCTCAGAAGTGTATGGCTACTCCGACAGATATAGAGAAGATGAACTATGGTCTAGATGACCTGATATACATGTATGATGTCACACCAGATATCTATAAAAGGATGATATCTAAATTCGAGGACGTAGAAAAGCTTCTACCTATCTTAAGAGATATTTTAGAAGAAGACTGGATGTTTGATGTTGAGGAAGAAAAATTGAAAGAAGTAGGAGAGCTGTTGGGTATAAAATCAGATACTTAGATCCTTCCATATATCTGCAAATCCATCCAATACGTCATGTGGTTTGTACTTGACAAGTAGTTGCACCAATCCTTTTCTATCTTTCAAAGAATACCCTTTATTTTTCCCATATTTCTTCGAATCTAGTATGTCCATATCTTCTAATTTTTTAAGATGATAAGATAACGTTGATTTTGCCATATCCATCTCTTTTAGTATGTCCTTATGAGTCATCTTTCCATTTTCTATCAGTAAAAAAACTATAGTAAGTGGAACTTCTTTTCTAAGTTCGAAAAGAATCTCTTTATCTTTAGACTCCACCATCTCTTTGGTCGGAAAGTATCTTTTGTATCCTTTTTTCTTAACCGATTTGACTAGATCATTTTTCTCCAAAAATCTAAGGTGATATTCCGCTAGAGATACGTTCATCTCTAGCATATCTGCGATCTTACTGAGATGAACTCCAGGTTGGTCCTCTACCAACTCATATATCTCCCTTCTACTATCTAACTCCAGCAGATCTTTCATGTTACTATCTCTTTAATGTTGCAAGGTATAGCATAGCTAAAATACATATATCGATCAATCCAGAATACGGTAACATATCACTTTGTGGTATGATATCAATGAATACCGAAAGCGCTGATATCAAACCTTTGATAAAAAGTAAAGTGAATACGATGCTGACAAATAGTAATTTTTTATTTCTGAACTTCCTGTATGAGAATATCGATATAATGAATAATCCAAAAGCGAATACAATTATTATGCCGCTTATAATCAAAGTCCATATCATTCTATCATCGATTTACTAATGTATGTATAGATATTTATATTATTGTTTTCTCCTAATCATTTTTCCTTCTGTAATATATTCCACCATAGAATATTACTGCAGATATTCCTATCGTTGCGCTGAGTACTATCAGGAAGAACATTATCGGTTCTTCTTCAACCTGAGAGTAAGATAAGGCGGATTCACCAACGACACCGACTTTGGGATCATGTACTATCTCAGAACCTTGTGGATAACATAGGTATAATAAATTATCACCGTCATCAGAACCTACAGAACTCTCAGAGATAAAAGTAGCATTTACTGGTTTATTTTTTCCATCTATATTGGCACGATTTTTCCAGGTAAAAAATCCTGAATAATTATTTTCTGACAATTTTATACCACTTTCGTTAGTTGCATATCCCTTTTCTTCATCGTATGTTCTTTTCTGAAGAGAATTTTGATGCTGACTTTCTATCATTATCTTAACGGCCAGCATGGAATCATCTCTTTCGAAATCGTGGTTAAATTGGAGATCGATCTTTGCCTCTGAGGGACTCAAAATCTGATCACCATACTTCATGAATTCTCCTTTCCCCTGGACATCGAATCCAATGGAAGAATCGTCAGAGTTGATACTAAACCTGTACCCATTGTTTTCATCATCGAAGTTTAAATTATTGAATTGAATCTGACTAAGGTCCTGGGTTTTTACGATCTCATCAGCTCCATCATATCTGCCGTTTTGATTGTTATCGATGAACTCAAAAACTTCTTTGAATACAAGGTTAAATGATAACTTGACCTGATGATTTTTCTTTTCAGCTTGATAATCTATAGAGATTTTTGGATACTCTCCTTCGAAATTAAAATTCATTTCCAGTGAATCTTCTGATCTATCTCCCTGCCATGATGAAGAGATCTTAGCCTGCTTTTGATACTGTCCAATCTCTACATTTCTTTTCTCATATTGACGTCTGTTTTTGTCTACACCTTCGGGAGGACCGCCTTTTCCATGTCCTCCTTGACCTTGTCCAGGTTGATTAGATTGATAATCAGATTGGGTTTGAGTCGCAGAAACAAAGTTTAAACTAAATGTGATTAATAATAGGGCTATAACACAGAAGACCAATATTTTTGAGTATATCTTCATATTTTTCACTTCCATATTGTATAAATGATAAATAAATTTAAAGTGTTTTTAGTTACCTTGTTTTCTCCTTTTGATTGTCCATAATCCTGCTACACCAATTACTGCTGCCATCAATAACGGAAGGGTATAGCCAGGCGTTGATGATTCACCTTCAACGGTAATCTCATGCTCTGAGAAGTGAGGAACGTTAACAGCTATCTCCAACATCCCATTCTCTTGTTCCTGTACGCTGTATCTAGCTTGATCTCCACCTTGAAGAACTTTTTCTAATGATGTTTCTTTTACCTTTTCTCCATCTAGCTTTAACTTTACCTGGTTCTTATCAAGATTTAGAGATTGTTTTTCAACTCTTAACATCACGCAAGTACCATTTGGATCTTCACTTTGAACTCTGACCCTAAGCTTCTTTTCTTCCATCTTCTGTAACTGCATCTGTAGGTTCTGTCTGTATTTTACTTCATGTGAAACATGACCTTCACCTTTACCAACGACTTCCATCTCAGCACCGATCGTTTTGTTCATCACTGCATTTTGTACTTGATTTTGATGCTTTTGAGGTATCCCTGTATACACTGGTTTACTCATGAACATCGAGTGTGAAGTTTCATCCCAACTTTCTCCGTCAACAGTTATCACATTTTCTTCTAATGTTGTGTTCAACGGTGTATTGATCACTCCATTGAGTCCTTCTGCTGTTAATTTGTATTTTATAGCTATAGAGCGATTTTCTTCAGAAATTTCTACATTTTCATTTACTGTATAGTTAACACCAATCGATGTATCATCGTAGGGATTAACAACCTGCATGATCGCTCTTGGATTGTTATGTATCATGATCTTTACATGAGTTCCATTCATCATGAACACTGCACCATTGATAGAGGTTTCAGTATGTTCAAAATCCTCTAGAGTTACTTGATCGAATACAGTTATGTAGGATTCACCAGCATATATCTGATAATTTGATATCGTACCTGTTCCGTTGTCATAGTCGAATTTAACGAATCTACCTTCTACTGTTCCATTCTTCAATGTAAATTGTCCGAACCAGTTTTTTTCTGCTGCCTTTGCCATATTCTGGGCTCTCTCCTGTTGACCTTTACCTTTACCCTGCTGATCAGCGTTTCCCTGCTGTGCTAAAGATACTGATGCTAGGGAAACAATGAGTAGAAAGGTTACGGCAACGATAGAGAGCACCTTTATCATTTTATTATCCATTTTTATTCCTCCTATTTCTTTGTAATAAAAAAAGAGAATTGTTTATAAAGGGTTTATTTGAAACCTTTCGAACAATTGAAAGATTTTCGAACTAAGGTGTGGGTTTTGCAGTCTCACTTTCCTCGATAGTCCGTTCTTTCCATTTTCCTGTTCTGAAATACAGGTAGGATATTATTGTTATTATTATATTGCTCATAGCCATACCTATCCAAACGCCAGTGATATTGAGATCAAGGCCAAGTCCAAAGGCTGGAAATGCTAGGAAATATGAAAGTCCCAATCTCAACACCCATATTCTGGTTAAAGATAGCACCATAGCAGGTTTGGTATGTCCTGTACCTCTGTATGTTGAATCAAATATTCTGAAGAATCCGAAGAACGGTATCGAAGCCACAAAGATAGCCACGAAGGTAGAAGCTTCTCTAACTACATCCTTGTATTGATCAACACCTTTATCGAGGAAGAATGCTACGAAAGGTTCTCTGACTGCGAATATGAACACAGCTAGTATTGCCATGATTACTCCGGAGACCATCAATGTTTTTTTGACTATATTTTCTGCTCTAGACTGCTGTTTTGCACCTATATTTTGTCCAACCATTGTCATGGAGGCACTAGCGAATCCCCAAATACCTAGATTGATCATCTGTATTACTCTTTGTCCCACATTATAGGAAGCAACTGGAACTTTTCCAAAGGAGGATATAATCGCTACCAATCCTACAAAACCCAATGAACTACCTACTCTAGCAGCGGAGGCCGGTAGACCGATCTCAAATATCTTCTTAACCCATCTAAATCTTAATTTTAGGTCTCGTAATGAAAGTTTGATATCTACTTTACCGTTGAATAGCATGTACATACCTATCGCGGCTGCGACACCTCTTGTTGAAACGGTAGCTATAGCTGCACCAGCAACGCCTAACTCCGGAAATGGACCTATACCTAAGATTAAAAGAGGGTCTAAGATCACATTAAGTACTACACCTACCACTCGTATGTACATAGGTGTTTTCATATCTCCTGTACCCCTTAATATGAATCTAAAAGAAATGAAAGCGAACATTATCGGAGAGCCAGCGAATATAATTCTGATATAATCATGTGCTAGAGGATACACATCTGAAGGGGCTCCTATAATATTTCTTAGCAGCCATCCTGATGAGAAGAAACCTATCAGACCACCTGCAATACTGATTATAAAGAGTAATCCAAAAACTTGACCAGCTACTTCGTTAGCTTTTTTATCTCCTCCTGAACCGGTGTGTTGAGATACTAAAGAAATTCCAGCAGTGGCCAGCCCCATCCCAAGAGCCATGAGAACCATTATAAGTGGAAACGATAGACCAGGTGCAGCAACTGCATTGGTACTAACTCTACCAAGCCAGAATGTATCTGCTAGGTTGTATCCTGTTTGCAGCATGCTTCCGATAACAACAGGCCATGCAAGACTCAGTAAAGTAGGTACTATCTTCCCGTTAAGGATCTTTTCTCTTCTTTCTTCAACATTACCTCTCATTTTTTAATCCTCACCATCTTTTAAAATGTCATTTTCGATGATCCTTCTCAAGGATTCTCTCACGTTCACTGCAGCTTCTCGATTTGTAGAGATCTGTCTAGCCCTAGCTCCATCTATAGATGAAAGGATAATAGTAGAGGTTCGTTCAGGGTTGATATCTTTGAATTTTCCTTTAACTATACCTTCTTTTATTATGTCGATGACTATTTTTTGGATGAATTCATCGTTCTTGGTGATCTGTTCTCTGTATTTTTCGTTAAAAGGTGCTTGAGATCTTAGTTCTAGTAAAGCGGTATGGAATCTTTCATGCATCTCACCATCTTTCAAACCGAACAGCATATTATCGATAAGTCCGTTTAATTTTTCTAAGGGATCATCCGTATCTGGCACTATCTTTTCTTCGAAACCTTCGAGTAAGTATTTTATGAAATCGACCATCAAATTTTCTTTTGTCCCATAATGATAATGTAGAGTTGATTTACATTTTTTAGACTCGTCTGCTATCTTTTTCATCGTAATATCTGCATATCCGTGCTTACAAAGAGCACGGAAAGTGGCTTTCATGAAATCTTGTCTCACATCTTGTGGGATATCATCTTTGGAAGACATCTTACTGACTGACTAGTTAGTCAGTTATTTATAATTTTTCCAAGGTTATCATTAAAAATAAAAAATCTATTTAAAAAGAGAAATTTAGGACCAATCCGTCATCGGATTTTTCTTTCTTTCAAGGTCCTTTTTGTCAGCACACTCAGGACAGATGCCATTTATTATTGTGGACCCGTCTTCTTTTTTGTCTAAGGTTCCTGATCCCTTTTCTCTTCCTTCTTCGCTATCTCCTATCATCCAGTTATCTGGGACCATCTCCTCTATCGCTTCATAAGATTTCACTTTTTTATCACAAAATACGCAGTGGTAGTATTCCTTCTCCATCTCTTTGTCAGTTTTTTTACAAACATTTTGTACATCTTTTATTAATACTGTTTTCCCATAGGTTATTGTAAATTTACCTTTGACCTGTTCTTCGTCCACAAATATCGACCCATCACCGTAGACCTCTAGGTGTTCTATATCTTTCCAATCTTCGTCGAGATTGCTGAGCATCCCTGAGTATATCCTTTTTGCTTTACCGTCATACCATTCTTTGATCAGATATTCGGATGGAGTTATCTCTTCTGAATTTTGTAAGATCTCATCTTCATCATCGATTTCTACTTTTCCTGGTTTATCTAGTTCTGAAAGATTTTCTGCAGGTATCAAGACTGAAGATACCATCTCGTTTTCTTCTAAGATATTTCCAGGGACTTTACCTTCTCCGTTATCTGTACCATAATAGAGCATCTGCATGAATGAAACCATTTGGATGAGTAGAAAAGTAAGACTTGAATCTTTCGATTATAGTAAGATTTATTAGCATAATAGATATATTAGTTTATATAATTATCAAGAATTGTATTATAAGAAAGGTGAGAAAAATTGGCAGCACAATCTATTTGCTTTCAAGTCATCGGTTTTTCGATAATAGTTGCTTTCTTTTTTCTACTGAAGTACTCTATTGAATCTTTTAGAATGGGTGATGACAAAAGAAAAACTATTTTAGGATTTCTTGGCTCAGCTTTTTTGGTAGTAATATTATACCTTTTGTTGGTAAAATATGTTGGTTCTTCTTTTTGTATGTTATTTTTATTTCTAATCACAATCCTCATACCAGTGTTTGTTTTACTTATTTACTATATTATAAAATTCTATGATGAATATAAGTCGGATTATGATAAAAAACGTTTCATTAGAAATATAGGAATGATCATTGTTATCGTGGTTTTAATAGTATCATCTATTTATGTAATAGCTGAGTATTCCTTGACTCCGAATGCAGAGAAACGTTTTGTTATAAGCTTAAAACAAAAAAGTTCGAATTCAAGTACAGTGAATTTAATAATACCAAATCTTGAAGGAAATCATCGTTACTTTGATGTTAATGATTATAAAATTGTAGAAGGTGATGGTATAGTAACTGGTTATAATAATAGCGAATACATCAGGATAGAAACAAGCTCCCCTTTTTTCAAGATCAAATATTATGACAAAGCTAAACCTTTTTCAGAATATGGAGAAGAATGGGAGTTTCCTTTTGATAAGATTAACAAAACAGGTAAAAATAGTACTATCGATATAAAATATCATTCGGAAAACAATGTTTCTTGTGAGTTATATCTAAGATGGGTCGATAATTATTCATCAGCTTTAATTGGAGGTCATTGGTATGATGTTGAATCAGAAGCAACTATAAAAAATAAAACTGAAGAGATAGTTTTAGAAGTAGATAAAGAAATTGTTTAAAATAAAGAATTTAAAATCAATCTCTTTTAGATATTAATATTAAAGTCCAATTATGATTCTAATCAAGCAAAATAGTTAATAGTACCTTTATATTTGGTATACTGCAATCAACTAAGAAAAAAAGTGATAAACATGGCAGATGAGAATACTATATTCGTCGGAAGTAAAGAAACAATGAGCTACGTTATGGCACTATTGACCCAGTTCAATAGTGGAAACGAAGAAGCAATGATCAAAGCCCGTGGAAGAGCAATAAGCAAAGCGGTCGACGTCGCAGAGATAACCAAGAACCGCTTCATGGAAGAGGCTGAGATCGAAGAGATCATAACCGATACAGAAGAACTCGAAAACGAAGATGGTGGAACTACGAACGTTTCATCGATAGAAATAAAGATGAGAAGTAACCAATAGACCGGTTTAGAGTTCAAACACCATTACTTAACAATCCTTTAGTTCATCTTTATTTATTTTTATTTTTATAATTTTTATTTGGAAAGGGAAATAACGTAGAAAATAGTCAGTTTTTTTATAATAAGTTACCTCCAATGATATTCAAAATCATTCTATAAAAAAAATATGTTTGATTTATTACATTTCTATTGAGAAAGTCTTTAAACGCTGTTGTTTATTTCATAACGAAGTGTTTGGTATGAAAGATGGAATAATTAGTAGGAAAGGTTTGATAATAATTATAATAGGTTTTAGTCTGTTAATTTTTGGAAATTTATTTGGTGATATCGGAGGATTATTGCTTTTTATAACTGGTGCTGCAACAATACTAGGATTTATAGGTGGAGAAATAGTGATGGTAATAATCTCTGAATGGGGAGGAATAGTTGGGATAATTTCAATAATTTTAATATCCGTGTTATTTGGCTATCTTTCATCAGCTTTATTTGGCTGGTCAGGAGGAATATTTGTGGCATTGATATCACCTATTATCATAATTATTTACAACACAAAAGCCAGGGACTATTTCAACAGGCCATAAGCTGGTCTGATTTAGTTTTATCAATACTAGAACCATAACAATGGGAAATTTTAAAGTCATATAAACAGGTTTAAAGTGGTCATCATTGTTATCTTCAAAAATTAACTTTTTAATAGATTAAAATTTTTGTAAATGTTATAAATTAAAAGGGTTTTTGATAATGAGAAACGAAGAAGATGTCTTTGGACAGGCTTTGAAAGATTATTTGCAGGGCGATCTGGTATTTGAAATAATTGAAAAAGATGATGCATACTTAGTTGCAACAAAATCTGTAGGAGATTATCTTGCAGATTTCGAAGAATAGCTAGAGATCCAACATGTTGCTATGAATTATGTTGAGGGATATGTTCTAGATGTAGGTTGTGGATCCGATAAGCATCCTATTTATTTGAAAGAAGAAGTTTATGAAGTACTTGGGATTGAAATATCACAGATAGTATTGGAAATATGTAAAGAAAGAGGATTAAATAACGTAAAAAATATGAATATTTCCGAGATAGATGAAGATATAGGTCAATATCAGAGCTGTTGATAGCGGTCATGTAGCCATGGTCGATGTATCACTTATGGCTAATGTGTTCGAAGAATATGAGGTAGATGGTGATAATACCATAGGTTTGAATCTAGATAAAATTGACCAGTTCCTCGGTCTAA
>CAZEXI010000001.1:74539-83488 GCA_964516805.1 uncultured Thermoplasmata archaeon | reverse complement strand
TCGCAGATGGACAGGGAAGAGTTGCAAATAGATTAGGCCTGGTACATCATACTGGCGGTACAGCCACAGTAAGAGCAGTGTTTATAGTGGACCCACAAGCAACGATCAGGGCTATACTGTATTATCCAGCAGAACTTGGACGAAATATGGACGAGTTCATAAGGATGATAAAAGGATTCCAGAAAGCGGATGAAGAAGGCGTTGCAATACCAGCCAATTGGCCAGAGAATGAATTGGTGGGCGATGATGTGATAATGCCGCCAGCAGGCAGTGAACAGGAGATAAAAAAGAGAAAAGAACAGGAAGACAAGGGCGAAATCGAGTGCTACGATTGGTGGCTCTGCCACAAAGAATCCTAAACAAACCCTTTCTTTTATTTTATTTGTTGAGGTGTTAGAATGAGAATAGTTGGAAATGTTTACAGCTGGGATGAAAGTTTGGCTACTGGGATAGACGATATAGATGAACAGCATAAAAGTCTGATCGAAAAGATGAATGAGCTAGCAGATGCAGTCGGTGAAAATGGAGATAAGAAGATGGCTGTTGAAATTATTGAGTTCATGGAAGATTATGGCCAGACACATTTTGAAACTGAAGAGAAACATATGAAAAAATATGATTTTAATAGATTATCGATCCAAAGAGATGCTCATGAAAAATTCACAAAAAATGTAGAGAGTATCAAAAAAAGATTGGAAGAAGAAGGACTGACAGATGAAGTTGTTGACGATGTGAATGAATATTTGATCAATTGGTTTATGAATCATATCAAAACTGAGGATAAAAAATTTTCAAACTATGTAAAGAATAAACGAGGTGTATAGAAATGGGAAAAATGACAGATAAGTCTTTGGAAGAAGCATTTGCAGGAGAGTCTAAAGCACATATGAAATACCTGATATTCAGTGATGTTGCTGAGAGAGAAGGTAAAACGAATATCGCACGGATGTTCAGAGCAATCGCTTATGCTGAAAGAGTGCATGCAACCAATCATTTCGAGGAATTAGGAAATGTCGGAGATACAGAGGAGAACTTGGAAGCTGCCATGAATGGTGAAGATTTCGAAGTGGACTGGATGTATCCAGCCTATCACGAAATAGCTCATCTAGAAGAGGAAAAAGGAGCACAGAGGACCATACATTATGCTCTTGAGGCAGAGAAAATACATTCCAAGATGTACGAGGATGCTAAAGAAGTCGTTGAGAAAGATGATGATATAGAGTTAGATGATGTTTACGTATGTCCTGTATGTGGTTATACTCACGAAGGTGATCCTCCTGAAAAGTGTCCTGTTTGTGGCGCAAAGAAGGATTCCTTTAAGAAATTTGATTGAGGTGAGAGAATGATAAATGAGAAGATAGAAGAAGCAATAAATGAACAGATAAACGAGGAGTTTTATTCCGCTTATCTTTATCTATCAGCTGCGTCCTATTTTGGTGATGAGGGCCTAGATGGTTTTGAGAACTGGATGAGACTACAAGCACAGGAAGAAGTCGATCATGCGATGCGTTTCTTTGACTACCTTGGTGAAAGAGGTGGCAAAGTGGAACTGGAGAACATCGAAAAGCCAAAGATAGACTGGGAATCACCATTGGAAGCTTTCGAAGATGCTTTAGAACACGAACAACACATCACCAAGAAGATAAACGAACTAGCTGACCTGGCAGAAAAAGAGAACGATAGAGCAACGATGAATATGTTACAATGGTTCATCGATGAACAGGTAGAGGAAGAAGATTCTACAGAAGAAGTGGTGCAGAAACTAAAGATGATCGGTGATAGTCCAAGTGCTTTGATGATGATGGATTCAAAGCTTGGAGAAAGGATGCCTGGTGAAGACGAGGAAGAGGACCAACAAGAATAAAAACTCCCAAAACCCTTTTACTTTTTATTAATATCAAAAACTCTTTCAAAGGTGATTTATGATGAAAAAAAACGTATTCACATACATAATTGGTGGAAAGGCTGGTGAAGGGATCAAAAAGGCTGGAACTGCAGCATCTAATCTTTTTACGGATATGGGCAGAAATATTTTTGAGATCGAGGATTATCAAAGTCTTATCCGTGGAGGACATAATTTTTCTGTGGTTAGTACTGCTTTAGATGAAATAAATAGTCATTATATGAAGGCTGATCTAGTGGTTAATATAGATGAGAGAAGTTATAATAATCATAAAGATCACGTTTCCGATGACGGTATAGTTATTTATAACTCAGATGAAATGGACGAGGGTGAAGGTGTGGGGTTACCACTCACGAGTACCGCAAAAGAATATTCAAGACCAGATCTGATCTTAGGGGTTAGTGGGATAGCTGTTCTTAGTACTGTTTTAGGTATTGAAAAAGAAGAGATGAAAGAATTTGTAAAAGAGGAATACTCCAAAGGAGTTGAAGATAATCTATCATTTGCTGAAAAAGTATATGATATAGCTGTTGACAAAGATATATTCAATAAATTTGATCTGGCAGATGGGGAGGAAAAGAAGAAAGTGTTGACAGGTAACGAAGCCATATCTTTAGGTGCTGCTTCTGCTGGTTTAGATATCTACATAGCTTACCCGATGACACCGGCATCAACGATTTTACATTATTTTGCAAATCATAAAGATGATCTACAGGTCATGCCTGTACATCCTGAAAGTGAGATAGCTGTAGCTAATCTAGCTGTTGGAGCAACATTACCTGGTGCTAAAACAATGGTGGGAACGAGTGGTGGAGGTTTTGCCCTTATGGCTGAAGCATTTTCTCTTGCAGGTATGGCTGAAGCACCAGTATTATTTGTATTATCTTCTAGACCGGGACCATCCACTGGAGTTCCAACTTACACTGAACAGGGTGACCTTAATTTTGCTTTACATCAAGGGCATGGCGAGTTTCCAAGAATAGTTGCAGCACCCGGTACAATAGAAGAATCGTTCTACCTTTCTGCTGAGATGCTTAATTTGGTCTGGGAATTCCAAACACCCGGTATATTGCTGACGGAGAAACATCTTTCGGAAAGCAGTATGACCGTTGATTTAAATCCAGAAGAGGCTGAATGGGCTGAACCGAAAATGAATGGATCTGGAAGTTATCATCGATACAAAGATACCGAAGATGGTATATCCCCTTTAAAATTACCTCCTTCTGAAGATGTTATCAAATGGAACAGCAAAGAACATGATGAGTACGGCATAAGCACCGAAGAACCAGAGATAGTCACAAAGATGCATGATAAAAGAAGAAAGAAAGGTGAAAGTATCGTTATGAAGATGAAGGATATGGAAACAGTCAATAAATATGGTGATGGAGATACTGTGATTTTCACATATGGCTCGACTACGATGAGTGTTTTGGAGGCTGTCAAACATGGGGATCTAGATGCTAGCATAGTACAGCCAAAATATCTAGAACCATTTCCAATTTGGGAATTGGAAGAGTACATGGGAGAAGATGTTATAATTGTAGAGCAGAGTTCGGAAGGTCAATTCGCTAAACTCCTTCGAGAAAAAGCAAATATCGTTCCAAAAACAGTTGTAAGGAAGTATGACGGAAGGCCTTTTGAGCCAGAAAAATTGGCTGAGGAATTAAAGGAGGTGATCTGATATGTCTCAAGATTTGGACACATATGCTGAGAATACCTGGTGTAAGGGTTGTGGTAATTTTGGAATTCTTAACGCATTCAAACAGGCTGTAAAGAAAATGGATGAGAAAGGTATCAAAAAGGAGGACCTGATGATCTCTTCAGGTATAGGTTGTCATGCTAAGATATTCGATTACATCGATCTAAGTGGATTATATTCGATCCACGGAAGGGAGGTAACCTCTATACAAGGGATGAAGTTTGCAAATCCCGAGTTAAAAGTCATCGGTTTTGCCGGTGATGGAGATATATATGGTGAAGGTATCGAACATCTGATATATGCCGCTAAGCGGAATGAGGATGTTACTTTATTCGTCCATAATAATGGGGCATATTCATTAACAACGGGCCAGGTTTCACCAACGAGTGAACAGGGGTATAAAGGACCTTCAACTCCTAGAGGGAGTATAGAAAGACCACTCAACCCGCTAGCTATCGTATTATCTGCGGGAGCCTCATTTGTGGCTAGAGGTTATGCAGGAAATATATCACACCTGACTGATCTGATGGTCGAAGCTGTGAAGCACGAAGGATTTGCTATTGTAGATATACTTCAACCCTGTGTGACTTTCCACAATACGTACAGTAAGTATAATGATCTTGTAGAAGTGATGGAGGAGCCTGCAGAAACGATGAACGAGGCTATAGAATTGACCCAGGAAGAGGATAGAGTTCCTTTAGGGATCTACTTTCAGGAAGAACAACCCATTTATCATGAACAGTTATATGGTGATACAAATCCTGTAAAGGATAGATTGAGCAGAGATGAAAGGTTAAAAAGAGTAAATAAACTACTAGAAGTTGATTGAGATGTCAGAAGAAAGTGTAAAGATAGGTGATGAAGCACCCGGATTCTGTCTGCCAGATGAGAATGGTGAAGAGGTCTGTTTGAGTGATTATGAAGGCCGATGGTTGATTCTTTACTTTTATCCAAAAGATAACACTCCTGGATGCACACTAGAGGCTCAAAGTTTTACAGAAGCACTTGAGGATTTTCAGAATATGGGTGCAGAAGTTATAGGTGTAAGTCCAGATGATGTTGATACTCATGAAAAATTTAAGCAGTTAAAAGATTTAGAAATCACATTACTTAGTGACCCTGAGCATGGAGTACTTGCGAAGTACGGCGTCTGGAAACCTAAAAAGATGTTTGGAAATGAATACTTTGGAGTTATCAGGAGTACATTTATTATCAATCCAGAATCTAAGATAGTTCATAAATGGGAAAAGGTTAAAGTTAGAGGTCATGTAGATGAGGTCAAGAATAAGTTAAAAGAATTAAAGAAGTGATCATTATGGGTATTTTAGAGACAAAAAATCTCAGTTTGAGTATAGATGGAACAAAGATATTGGACGATGTAAATATAGATATCTGGGAAGGGTACGTACATGCAATAGTTGGTCCTAATGGTGCAGGAAAATCTTCTCTAGCCAATACAATAATGGGTTTAGAAGGCTACAGAGATGTAGAAGGTGATATCATATTTGAAGGAGAGTCTATAGTTGATATGGATATAGATGAAAGGGGGAAAAGAGGCATTACTCTTGCATGGCAGGAGCCGGCTAGATTTGAAGGTATCACGGTTGAACGATTTATAAAAGCAGCTGCCAAGGAAGATAACGATGAGATGGTTAAAGATTGTTTAGAAAAAGTAGGGATGGAACCTGAAAGATATATGAATAGGGCTGTAGACACATCTTTGAGCGGTGGAGAACGTAAAAAGATAGAACTCGCATCTATTTTAGCGATGGATCCAGAACTAGTTTTATTGGATGAACCTGATTCAGGTATAGATGTAGAATCTTTGGAGAAGATATTTGATGCTTTAAAATATCTTACGGAAAATGGCTCTACAGTTATATTGATAACACACAGTGCTGAAGTTCTCAAACATGCGGAACATGCGTTTTTGATGTGCTGCGGCAGTATACTTGATAAAGGTACCGAGGAAAAGATAGATCATTACTTTGAGAATCAATGTATACCTTGTAATCACAAGAATCAACCAGATAAAGAAGAAGGGGAAGTGATATAGATGGACTTTAACCAGATATACGAGGAAGCGGATATAGAACATGCTATAAGTGATCCAGATACAGCCTTTTTGAGTATAAATAAAGATAAAGTAGTCGGCATGAGTGATACCGAAGGTTTGATAGTTGAGCCTGAAGAGATAGAAAATGGAGTCGAAGTATACCTCACTGTTAAAGAAGGAGTAGAGATAGAAAATCAGGTTCATATGTGCTTTGGAGTAACTCATAAAGAAGCTTTACAGAAGATAGTTTTACACATAGAATTAGAAGAAGATTCTAAGATAGACATACTTGCTCACTGTGTTTTCCCAAATGCAGAGGATGTAGAGCATCTTATGGATGCAGATATACACGTTGGTAAGAACGCTAAATATACCTATATCGAGAAGCATATACACAGCCCTGAAGGCGGAATAAAAGTCGTACCGAAAGCGGACATCGTTTTGGAGGAAGGTGCACGGTTTAAAACGGAATTTGAATTGATTAAAGGTAGAGTTGGTGAATTAGATATCGATTACGAGACAACCTGTAAAAAGAATAGCGTAATGGAGATGACAACAAAAGCAAATGGTTTCGGTGACGATGTTATAAAGGTAAGTGAGAAAGGCAATCTGATCGGTGAAGGTGCAAAAGGTGTATTAAATTCGAGAGTTGCTGTAAGAGACAATGCTGAAGCTGAAATTTTCAACAAGATGATGGCTGATGCTCCTTACGCTAGAGGTCATGTGGATTGTACTGAGATCATACAGGATGAAGGTGTAGCTAATGCGATACCGATAGTTGAAGTACGTCATCCGAAAGCTCATGTAACTCATGAAGCGGCTATTGGCAGTGTAGATACAAAGCAGTTACAAACACTAATGTCAAGAGGCATGTCTGAAGATGAAGCTGTAGAGCTGATCATCGATGGATTATTGAGTTAATTGAGGTCTGATAAGATGGATGTGAAAAAGGCTATCGATGAGAGGAGAGCTTACAGGTCATTAGAAGAGGTCGAAATAACTGACAAAATCATAGATGAACTGGCTAAGGCAGCACGATTGACGCCATCCTGTTTCAACAATCAACCCTGGAATTTTATTTTTGTGAAGAATGAAGATAAACTAAAGAATTTGGAATTTGTCATGTCTAACAACAATGAATGGACAAATAATGCTTCTTTGATTGTAGCTGTATTCAGCAAAAAGGATGATGACTGTGTGGTCAAAGGTAGGGAATATCATCTTTTCGATACTGGAATGGCTACTGCCTTTTTGATATTAAGAGCCACAGAACTAGGATTGGTAGCACATCCGATAGCAGGATATGATGAGAAAAAAACTAAGAGATTGTTGGATATTCCTGAGGAGTATACACTCATAACTTTAGTAAATATTGGAAAACATTCTGAAGAACCAAACAATCTTTTAACTGAGAAACAAAAGAAGGTAGAGAAAGAGAGACCAGAAAGAAAAGAATTAGATGAATTTATACACATTGATAGCTATAATCAAAATTAGAAAAAAGAAAGAAAGGGTTTATAGGATTTTTTTAGTTCTTACTGTAGTTGCTATCTTATTTTGGTCTGTTTCTATATGACTGGACATAAGCTGTTCATTAGTATCTATGTCTGTATCTATTATGCTTGAAATATCATTTGTATTGGTATCTTGTATTTGATCATTTGACATACTATTTGTGACTGCTATACTTCCCGAGTCTGCTTGTACTACTACATCATCAACATACCAACCACGGTATGAATTGTATGATCCGTCTGTTGAATCGAATGTGAACTGTATTTCCACGGAACTACCTATGTATGAGGATATATCGATAGTTTCTTTTACGAAATTATTCTCTGAGCCAACGTTATCGTTTGAGGAATCTCTGTAGTAGACTTGATTTCCGTTAACTGTAACTTTAACTTGGTCGTAATCTCCGCTGTAACTCTCAGTTTCAAACCAGTGATAGAATGATAATTCTGCCTGTGTAGCACCAGTCAAGTCAAGTGTAGGAACTACTAGTGAGCCAGTTGTTTGTGAACCTGTATCGTAATCTCCTGTCGAGTCTTGACCGTACCAAACTGATGTTGAGGTACTGTGTGAATCACCGTATGTTTCACTTTCATCTACAAGATGCCATAAACCATTAGCTGTCCAACCAGAAACATCTCCTTCAAAGTCTTGATTTATTATATCATTCATTTGATTATTACTTTCAACTGTAATGTCTTTTGAAACAGTATCTGTAGCACCATCATCATCTGTAACAGTTAATTCAACAGTGTATGTATCAGCTGAGCTGTATGAATGAGTTGGATTTTGAACATCATTTGTTGTTCCATCTCCAAAGTTCCAAGACCAAGAAGAGATACTTCCATCGCTGTCAGTTGATCCATCAGTAAATTGTACTGTATCATCAGTCGTTGGACTTGTTGGTGAGTAAGAGAATGAAGCTGTTGGTTTTTCATTTTGATTTCCTTTTCCTATACTTACTGTATAGTCTTCAGTTTCACCATAATCCTGGTTTGCAGTTGGGTCTGTATGATATCCTTGGTATTCCTGCATAACTCTCATACGAGTTTGGCCTGTAACAGCATCTGAAGGTACTGTTATATCTGCACTAACGGTTAAAGGTTCTGAATTACCATATCCTACTTTTATTACTTCATTATTAGTTAAGTCATAATCTTGGTCCCAGTCTATTACAACTGTGACGTATTCTGAATAACCAGCAGTGCTCAAAGTAACAGATATTTGATATGAATTGCCTGGTATTACATCGTTTGATACACTGGTCGTGTGATCAGCATAACCTCCATCATCTCCTGAATCTTTGTTGATACCGTTGAACTGCACGTTTGTCATATATTCTCCATAACTAGTATCTCCACCGTCAACTTGACTGTAAGAACCATCACTCACTGTTATTTGTTCGGTAACTGTGTCAGTAGCACCGCCATCATCTGTAACAGTCAATTCAACTGTGTATGTGTTTTCTGAGCTGTATGAATGAGTTGGATTTTGAACATCACTTGTTGTTCCATCTCCAAAGTTCCAGGACCATGATTCTATAGTACCATCGCTGTCAGTAGACTCGTCTGTAAACTGGATAGTTTCTCCTGTGCCTGGATCAGTTGGTGAGAAGCTGAACGAAGCAGTTGGTTTTTTATTACCAACAACAGTTATGTCTTTACTTATCGAATCTGTTAATCCACTATTATCCGTAACTGTTAATTCGACAGTGTATGTACCTGATGAACTGTATGAATGGGTTGGATTTTGTTCTGTACTAGAAGATCCATCATCGAA
>CAZEXI010000001.1:23532-74439 GCA_964516805.1 uncultured Thermoplasmata archaeon | reverse complement strand
CTGTATGAATGGGTTGGATTTTGTTCTGTACTAGAAGATCCATCATCGAAGTTCCAGGACCATGATTCTATAGAACCATCGCTATCAGTAGATTCATCTGTGAATGAGACTGAATATCCATTGTTACCTCCTGAAAATTCTACGGAAGCTGTTCCAGGTGTACTTACTGGTGTGTCTGTTGATTCGTAAGAATCATCAGGATTACCTGCATTGTATCCATTCGTATAACTTTCTCCTATGACTGTTGAAATAGTACTTGAAGATGATGCAGAATCCATGCTCACATAATATTGAGAAGAGCTACCTCCTAAATCAGAAGTGTCGAAACACATGAACGATGGGAAGTTACTGTTTCCCCCATTCCAAGGTATTGAATTGGAATCTTCAGGTGAACTTGGACTCCCTCTTCCAACTTCAACAGTAGCATCTCTTGCTCCAGTTGTACTCAATTCAGTGGTGATTACTTTATCAGGATGTGAATTAGAATCATATACAGCACCTGTGTATCTTGACACGTCAGTCCAATAAAGATTCTGGAAACAGTCATATGTCATATAATATGTTCCATCATCATTTGGACCCCAACTTGGACCCCAGGAGTTAGCTATCAAGAAAGCGCCTGTTTCTCCATCATCACTGATACTGTCATCATAACCAACTAATGTATTGGCATGATTAGGACTTCCTGCTGAATATTCAGAGGATGATAGCACATTGTCGCCATCAAAATTATACTGGTCACCATCAACAGCCATAGTAACTGGATATCCTTCGGATAACCATGATTTGATGACGTCTATATTACTGACATCTGTTGTTTCAACACCTGTGGTTCTATGTTGTGGTGCATCTCTCCATGCATTTTCAGACCCCCATGAAGTATGATCCGTATCATCATAAGACATCTTTTGTAGATCGGAATTACCTAATGAGACTACTAAATTCATTGGATCGACTAAATTGGAGCCACCATCACTGCCACCGTTTATTTTATTGTATACCCAAGACGGACTCATCAAATGGTCTTCATCTCCAGATGATGCATCCCATCCATAGGTTTTAGCTTGAAGATATGTATTGGCATAATATGCTGTTGACCAAGAAGCGCATGACCCTTGTGAACCTTGATTTCCTATTGGTGGGAAGTATTGATCTTCTGTAAGATCTACAGCACCTGTGAGATCATTAGTTGAATAAACATCTTCTACTACAGTTAGACTGCCTACCCAATCATTGTAATCTTCTTCAGATGGTGGTGTTAACCCAGTGCCATGTCCATTAATCAATTCGTTGTAATCTTTTCCTGGTTGATATACACCTATATTATCTTTTAATTCCTCTATATCACTTTGAGTCATAATCCTAGTTTGATAGTTTTCATCTGTACTAGTTGTTGATTGTGAATCAGATACTGAGTATGAGAAATCTGCTGTAGGAGGATTATTCTCAGAAGTATCCACTCCAACGTCGTCAACGTACCAACCACGATATGAGTTATAAGAGCCGTCCATTGAATCAAAGTTGAATTTGATTTCTATTGTACTTCCAGTATAGGATGATATATCTATTGTTTCTTTTACAAAGTTACCTTCAGAACCAACATTTGAGTCAGATGAATCTTTATAATAAACTTGATCTCCATTCACAGTCACTTCTACTGAGTCATAATTACCATCATAGTCTTCAGTTTCGAACCAGTGACTGAAGTATAACTCAGCATCAGAAGCACCTGTCAGATCTATAGAGGGTGATGTCAAAGAGCCAGTTGTTTGTGATCCGGTATCATAATCCCCAGTTGAATCTTGACCGTACCACATCGAGTGTGTTGGACTGTTTGAATCACCATAACTATCACTATCATCTACGAGGTGCCACAAACCGCTTGTACTCCAGTCAGATGGACTTGTTTCAAAGTCCCAGCTGGTTGGTTTGTCACCAACATATATATCTTTAGATGCTGAATTAGAAGCTCCTTCATTATCTGTGACTTCTAGAGTGATAGTGAAACTACCTTCTGAAGAATAACTATGTGTTGGATTTTGTTCTGTACTAGACGATCCGTCACCAAATTCCCAGGACCACGATTCTATTGTACCGTCACTATCTGTAGATTCATCTGTAAATTGTACTGTTTCTCCGACGTCAGGATTTGTTGGTGTGAAGCTGAATGAAACTGAAGGAACTTGATTTCCTAGAACAGTTACATCTTTGGTGATTGAATTTGTTAAACCATCGTTATCGGTCACAGTTAGTTTAACTGAATATGTATCAGCAGAGCTGAATGAATGAGTTGGATTTTGTTCTGTACTAGACGATCCGTCACCAAATTCCCAGGACCACGATTCTATTGTACCGTCACTATCTGTAGATTCATCTGTAAATTGTACTGTTTCTCCGACGTCAGGATTTGTTGGTGTGAAGCTGAATGAAGCAGAAGGTGTTCCTGTGTCTCCTAAACCACCGGTGATCGACAAAGCGAACGGTTGAGGTCCTTGAGGTATATTTTCTCCTATAACTTCTATAGTATATTCGCCTGATTGTGGGTTTAATCTAAGGACATTCTCTAAAGGATTGAGTGCGTCGTATTCTCCGCCGGTAGTCGATTGTCCTGGATTGTATCCACTGAAAACATTTCCTTTATAAACACTACCGTCTGGAGCGGTAACTTTTAGATTTAGATCATTTACCAAAGCTTTACTTGCTGAAGTAGAACCAGGATAATCTGTATAAGCCATCGATACTTCAAGAGGTTCAGAAGTATCAGCTACATTTACAGTATAAGTTTTGGTAGAACCAGTGCTTATTCCATTTGTTTCATCAACAACTTTAAGGTTTCTACTGTCACCGCTAAATTCTAGAGAGTTTTCTAGATTTACTCTGCCCCATCCTTGGTCGTTATTTGGGAATGAGTTTCCATTGGTATAAGCGCCATCACCTGATATCTCAACAGCACCGTTTACAAGGACTGATTTAATCAAAGCTGCAGAAGGATTATTGATAGAGCCTTCAGGATAATGACCATCCACAAAGTATTCTCTAACTAGGGTAGCGGAACCAGCAGCTACTGGACATGCCATACTTGTACCATGCATACCTGTATAACCATTATTGTTGGTTGTCAAGTCGCCATCTGAGTCAGCAGACTGTATGTCGCTGTTTGAGCTATATTGTGAATTTCCATCTCCAGGAGCAACTATAGTTGGTTTCAATCTACCGTCATCTGTAGGCCCTCTGGAACTGAAGGATGCCATATCGTTCATGGATACGTCTTCATTTCCATCTCCAGATGCGCCAACACTGACTATATTTTTAGCGGTAGCTGGTGTACCTACGGTATTAGAAGAATCTCCAGAATTCCCCATTGCATAGAATATGAGCATATCTTTATGATTCCACATAAATTCATCTACTGCTTTTGCTCCTGATGTGTATGAACTATCTGACCCGCCCCAGCTGTTAGAATGTATTCTTGCTCCATCACTATAGGCTGGATTGAATATGTCTGCATAGTCGGAAGGAATTTCCAAGCTATCACCAGAGCCACCAATATCGTAAAATGATAATTTAGCATTCTTAGCCATACCATCGTGGGTACTTGAACCAAATGGTTCGTCATTACCTGCTATGCTACCAGAAGTGTGAGTTCCATGGCCACTGCTGTCTAAATCATGATCATCAGCATATTCTACATATCTTACAACTTTTCTATGATTGGATCCTATCGGATCGCCTTCCGGATCTCTGAAAGCTGAATGATCATAATCCAATCCTGTGTCAGAAATACCTACGATCTGTCCATCACCTGTTAAACCATGATTCCAAATAGATCTATCACCGCTCGTTCCGGTTTGAACTGTCCATTGTGCATCTGTATTTAACAATTTGAGGTTTGCTGTTGGTTCAATATATGAGATTCCACTTATCTGGGCTATATCATCAACATAAGAACCCTGAGTTTCAATTTTTACTGTGTCCTCACTATGTTCGACAAGGTCTCCATATGGTAATATTTTTGTTAAAAGATCTTCACTATTTTCATATGTATTAATAGTTATATGGATATTTCCTGAAACATCTTTTAATTCAGGAGAGATCTTGTAATCTGGAGCATATTCTCCAATATTGCTTACGAAACTTTCCTCTTTCAAGGAGAGCACATCAGATTGACTTAATTTTACTACATATGTATTTTCTGGGATGTAGTCCACTATATCTCCATGATTCTGTATAGTATTCTTCCATTCTGGTTTTATAGGTCCGATTGCTTTTACTAGGTAATATGATTTCTCATTTGAGTTTATAGTTTGTTCAATGGAGTTAAAAGTATCAGAGGATATTGTACCTGTTTTAAAGTGTATCTTTTTTAGATTTTCTTCATTCTCCATCAGTTGGATATTATTATCATTTAAGAATTGTGAATCATCTTCTGTAGACACCTTTGCCAGTACGAAGGAGTCATATTCTTCTACAATTTCATAACCCAATTCTTTAACCTTACCTTTAGAATTAGTGTCTAAAATAGCATACTCGAAATCCTCACTTGTTTCATCATTATTCACTGTCTGCACACTAGCAAATGATGCAGTTACCAATAGTGCCGCTATAAATAGGCAGAAAAATAGCAATATTTTTTTGTTTGCCATATTGTTTTCCTCGATTGGCGTTATCTAGTTTTTGCATATTTAAGTCCTGATAATACATGTAGTGAATATTCCTTTAAATAGTACTGATGAATTAACCCACCTCTTTAAATACCCTTTAAATACTAATTCTATGAATTGAGATTCTCAATAAAGTCTTTACATTCTTCTTTCTCTTGTTTTAGATTCATCTCATCAAACAAATTATATGATTTTTTAATAGAAGTTCTAGCTTTGTTAGGTCTATCTAATTTCAGGAAAATTTCTGCTTTATCCTTGACTGTTTTAGATAGGTGATATCTAGATTTTATATTATCGAAGATATCTTCAGCTTTCTCAATTTCTTCCAGTCCTTTTTCCCAATCATTTTTCTTTTTATAATAAAGAGCCAAAGCTCTTCTACTTATTCCCTTTTCAAATTTTGAAGATAATTCTGAAGTAACATCCAAAGCTTCTTTTATATCTTTATATGCCTCTTCTGTTTTATCTATTTTAAGTAGAGTTAAACCTAGGTATGATATACTTAATGCGTAATTTAACTTATCATCTAGGTTCTCCCAAATATTGACCGCTTCTTTATGGTGTTTTATTGCTTTATCGTATTTTCCCTCTTCACGATACAATTTTGCTAATGAATTATGTGTTATTGCTTTACCATCAACGTCATTTATTTCTGAGAATATATCATGGGCTTTTTTTATCTTTTCGTAACCCTCATCATATTTTCCTCTAAGCGTTTTCAATTCACCGATACCATTCAACGATGATGCGATTCCTCGTTTATCACCTATCTCTTTATTGATTTTAAGGCTCTCCTTATGGTTATTTAGAGCCTTTTCGAACTCACCAAGATCTCGATATATAAAACCTATATTATTTACCAGGTTTGATTTCCCCCTTTTATCACCAATCTTATTGAAAACTTGAAGACATTCCGTTAATACTTCAATAGCCTTCCTTGGCCTACCTTTGAGATATTCAATACTTCCTAGATTAGCCAAAGAACTAGCTTTGTCTTTCTTATTCCCGACTATCTTATTAAGTTCGATACTTCTCTCATAATATTCTTTTGCTTTGTCTAAATCACCCTGATTTAGATAGATGATACCAAGATTATTGATTGATTTGTAAAGGCCTTTTTGATTGTCATCTTTCTTCCACATGGATATGGCCTTCTCTAAATATTCGACACCTTTATCGTATTTGCCTATACGTATTGAAAGTGAACCTAGATCATGATAACTTTGGGATATTTCAGTAGGGTTATCAATTTTTTTACTAAGTTCTAGTTCTTCATTGAAGACTTTTTCTGCACGTTCATAGTCTCCTTTATATACTAGGGCCCACCCTTTCACGTTTAATAATTTACATCCCTCAGGTGTATCTTCTTTTTTTAAGGAAAGTCCCTGATCGATAAACATCAGAGCTTTATCAAATTCTCCTTGATTCAACCAAGAATCACCAATTTTACGATACATCTTAAGTGGAAAATTAGATTTGCTTATATCCTCTATTTTATTAGAAAACTTGATCAAAGCTTCGTTGTAATGATTTCTCGATTCTTCGAATTTACCTAATATGCTTTTAGCATCTGCTAGTTTTTCTAGGATCTTGTAGATCTCATCATAATTGAGTTTCTCATAACAATCTAGAGCATTTTCATACATCTCAACAGCATCTTCATAAGCATACATGTCTTCTGCGTGTTCTCCAGCTTTATAATAATACTCTGCAGCCAGGTCGTAATTGTTACTCTCGTCATAATGGTGACCTAAGTCTGTATAATAACTCTCTAAATCATCGTATAACTCTAGAATGTTATTTGCAACTATTTTATGTATCTCTCGACGCTTTATCAAAGGTATATTATCATAAGCAGCTTTGTGTGTAAGAGAATGTGAGAATCTGTATTTTTCCTCACTTGGAATCTCTTTCCATATATTAGTTTCCAGCAGATTGTCTATACAATCATATATTTCTAGTTTATCAATATTTAGTACATTTAATAGCAGGTCTAATTTTATTTCTTCACCGATTACAGAACCGATCTGAAGAACTTTTTTTGTATCTCTATCAAATTTATAGAATCTCTTCTCCATGATATTAGTGACAACGTTTGGTATTTTTATTTCATCTTTCTTATCTGGATATCTATTTTTGGTTGGATCGACAATATTATCATCAATTAGCTGTTTAATTGATTCTTTTATAAATAATGGGTTCCCTTCTGAGACCTCATGGATCATCTCCACAAAGGTCTCTGGTACGCCATTTTCCTTTAATAATTTTTTAACAGCTTCTAAAGATTCTTTCCAATTCAGAGGATCTAAATTAATTTTATTAAAATTATTTAGTCTATCCATCCGGTATTGTATCTCTTTAAGTCCTTCGTTTTCTTCGAAATAATGAGGTCTCATAGCACTTATTATTAGAACTGGGCTTTCTTCAAAGTTATCAGTAAGGTAGTGTAACAGGTGAACTGAGGCACTATCAGCCCATTGAAGATCATCTATGAAAATAAGTATTGGCCTCTTTGATGAGATCCTTTTCAGAGTTTTTGTTGTTTCGTAGAAAGTAGCTTCTAACTGATTATTCAACGATTCCTTATCGTCGATCTTAGGCCCCTTAACTTCTAGGATATTTTCTGTGTTGGATTCATTGACATCAGGATAATTTGATATATCTTCGAATATATCCTTAAAAGGTAAATACGGATCAGAGGATTCAAAGAAAGCTCTACCAGATGATATGATATAATCTCTACTTTCTGCATAATGTTTTATTTCGTTAACAAGACTAGTTTTTCCTATTCCTGCTTCACCTTCTATAAACACAGTTTGGGAACCTTCATTCTCTACTTTTTTTACAATTTTTTTTAGATCATTCAATTCCTCTTTTCTCCCCACAAATACATTTTCTGCTGGTATATCCTTAGTTTCTAGATTTAGTGTATTATCTTTCAAATTTGAAAGAGCTTTAAGCAGGGGATCTTTACCACTGATATATTTTGAAATATTTTTTAATTTTATTTTTTTATTTTTATCATCGAGGATGATTTTGATACTTTTTTCTTTTAATTCTTTTCTTATTTTTTTTTCTTCTCTTTCGCCTTCTGGAGTTAAAAAATATACCTTTCTTTTTCTATCCGCCCCTCTCACACGATTTATTTTCTCAAAGAGTAATCCTTCTGCTACCAATTTGATTATCTCTTGGGACAGATGTGGTCTGCTGGCATCTATGGACTCAGCTATACCTGGTTGACATATTTTGTATGGCATTACCTTTTTGGTCCTATAACTCTTGTAATTGCTTAGGTGTAAAAGAATTCGATCTCTAACCTTACTGGTGTCCATTCAAAATTCCAATCAATAATTTCTTACTTAAAATTTCTGTAAGATTTTCATTATGATCGTGAATCAATATAATTCGTGTTTCCATGGGATATCTTTAAAGAAATCCACATCTTCGATCTCATCAGTATCTTGGGGTTCAGGTTTTCCTTCCAATATCTTAGCCTCAAAAAGCAGATACCATCTTTCAAGTAATTCGTTCTGGAATTTGATCTGTAATCTTCTGATCTCCTTGAACGATATTATCTCCACTTCAAAACCGGTCTCTTCATATGCTTCTCTCCTCACACCTTCATCGAAATCTTCTTTTTTCCATACTCTACCTTGTGGCAATACATATTTTTGTCCGCCAGAGTGCTTGACTCCAGCTATTTTATCACCTTTAATTATCTTTATAACAGCTTCTCCTTTACAATCGGGATAATCGTTTTCATATTTGATCTCATCGAGATGGACTAATCTCTCTGTCAGAACAGGGGGACCATATTCATCCATGAGTTTTGATATCTCTTCATTTGAAGGTTTTTCTGTAATCATTATAATCCTAATTTATCATCTATATCCTTAAGAGCATTTAAAGATAGTTCTAAAAATTCGTTTCTATTTAGACCTATCTTTTCACAGTATAAAATTCTATCTCGGTCTATATTCTTTGCAAATGAACTATCATCAAATTTCTTTTCTACAGATTCAGGTCTAGCTTCTTCTAATCTGCTGTTAGGCATGACAAGTGCTGTAGCTACGATCAATCCTGAAACAGCGTCGGCTGCTATCAGTGCATTTTCCATCTCATTTTTTGGCTCAACACCAGTGTGTTTATGATTGTGAGATTTGATAGCCCTGATCACGTCATCAGGAACCATACCGTCAACCATCTCTGCTGATTTTGTGGCATGATTTTCAGGATTGTCCTTTGTTTCTTCATAATCTACATCATGAATCAAACCTAGTATCTCCCATTTATTCTGATCTTGATCTAATTCCTCTGCTAATTTTTTCATTATCTGTCCTACTGCCCACATGTGTTTCTTGAGGTTTTTAGTTTGGATATTTTCTTCTATCATGTCCTTGGCTTTTTCTTTGGAAATCAATATATCACCTTTATCACCAATAAAAAATGTAGATGTAAATAGTTTGTTCTTTTTCTCCAATTTAAAAAGTAATATAAACCTATCTTTTATGATAAAGAAGAAATACATCCTATTCAATATAGTTATTTAGGTGATTAATATGTATTTAGGAGGGCAACCAATATTTATACTCAGTGAGGGAACTAAAAGAACAAGGGGCGAAGATGCTCAAAAAGGAAATATAGCTGCAGCAGAAGCCATAGCGGATGCAGTAAGGTCAACTCTTGGACCAAAAGGGATGGATAAGATGCTGGTAGATAGCACAGGTGATGTTGTTATTACTAATGATGGCGTCACTATTTTGAAAGAGATCGATATAGAGCATCCCGCAGCCAAGATGATGGTTGAGATAGCAGAAACTCAGGATGAAGAATGTGGTGATGGAACTACATCAGCTGTAATTCTTGGTGGAGAATTACTAAAAAATGCTGATGATTTACTCGGCAAATTACATCCATCTACTATAGCAAATGGTTATCGTATAGCATCGGAAAAAGCTTCTGAAGTGTTAGAGGAATTAAAGATTAAGATCGATATAAACGATGAAGAGACGTTATTAAATATAGCGGAAACAGCGATGACTGGCAAGTCTGTTGAGGTTAATAAGGAACATCTTGCAAGAATTGCTGTTGATGCTGTTAGATATATTGCTGAAAAAATAAATGGGAAATACAAGGCCAATATTGAGAATGTAAAATTGGTGAAAAAAGCAGGTGCTAATGTAGATAAAACAGAACTTATTAAGGGTATAATTTTAGATAAAGAACGTTTACATGAAAGGATGCCTAAAGAGGTTAAGAATGCAAAAATCGCTTTGCTTAATACAGATATAGAAGTAAAAAAGACAGAGGTTAAAGCCTCTATAGAAATAAAAAGTCCAGAACAGCTACAGCAGTTCATCGATGAAGAAGAATCCAGTATTAAGAAAATGATAGATAAAATAAAAGCCACAGGTGCTAATGTAGTATTCACTCAGAAAGATATTGGTGATTTAGCACAGCATTTCTTAGCTAAGGAAGGTATATTTGCAATGGACAGTGTCAGTAAGAAGGACCTAAAAAAACTATCGAAGTCAACTGGGGCGGATATAATAAACGATTTATCAGGTATCTCAAAAGAAGACCTTGGTTCAGCAGAATTAGTTCAAGAGAAGATAATATCCGGATCCCATATGACATTCATCGAAGGTACTAAAGAGAGTCAAGCTGTTTCACTGCTGTTGAGAGGTGGAACAGAACATATAGTTGATGAAATAGAAAGGGCAATAAACGATGGTTTAAAGGTAGTTTCTTTAGCTATTGAAGACTCAGCTATTTTGCCAGGTGGTGGAGCGGCTGACATTGAGATATCTAATAGATTAAAAGATTACGCAGGGACAATAAAGGGAAGAGAGCAAATCGCAATACAAGCTTTTGCTGAAAGTATAACTGTGATCCCAAAAACAATAGCTAGAAATGCAGGTCTAGATGCTATAGATATACTGATGGAATTGAACACTACTCATGAAAAAGAAGGACTTAAAAATCACGGGGTGGACCTCGACACAGGTGAAACTAAGGATATGATAAAGTTTGGGGTTATAGAACCATTTAGGGTTAAGAATCAAGCCATAAAATCAGCTGCAGAGGCTGCAAATATGATACTTAGAATAGATGATATTGTAGCATCTAAAGGTTTTGTTCAAGAAAGTGAGGAAGAATGATAATCTTATAACTCATCTTTCTTGAAGGTGTTTAGTAATCGAAAGACCTAAAACTATAATACATCGTTATAATTACACAAAAATAGAGGTGTAAAAATATGGATAAATACAGATGTACAGTCTGCGGATATATTTATGACCCTGAAGAAGGGGACCCTACACAAGACATAGAACCAGGAACACCTTTTGAGGAATTACCAGACGATTGGGTGTGTCCTGTTTGTGGGGCAGAAAAAGACAAATTTGAAAAGGTGGAATGATCATGGCAGTACGTGAGGTAAAACCCGATATTTACGAGGTGGGTGCAGCACATTTTGATAGGGAACTTTTTGATGAACTCATACCATTGCCTGATGGCACCAGTTACAATGCTTATATAATTCAAACTGAGGATGAGACAGTTCTAATTGATACTGTAGATCCAGAGAAGACAGAAAGACTATTCGCAAACTTAAAAGAATTGGGGATAGAAAAAATAGACTATTTAGTGTCTCATCACGCGGAGCAGGATCACTCAGGCAGTATACCCATGGTATTGGAAAGATATCCTGAAACAGAAGTTGTGACAAACTCGAAGTGTAAAGGGATGTTGATAGATCATTTATCAATTTCTGAAGATAAGTTCAAAGTTATCGAGGATGGAGAAGAATTATCTCTTGGTAGTAAAACCCTGAAATTCATGGATATGCCGTGGGTTCATTGGCCAGAAACGATGGTTACATATCTGAAAGAAGATAAAGTGTTATTCACTTGTGATTTTTTTGGATCACACTTAGCCACTAGTGACCTTTTCGTTGAGGATGAGAGAAAAGTGTACTTATCAGCTAAAAGGTACTATGCAGAGATTATGATGCCCTTTAGAACTTCTATCAAAGGACATCTGGAGAGGTTAGAAGATTATGATATTGATATTATCGCTCCAAGTCATGGACCTATCTATGATGATCCTGATTTCATAATGAATGCTTACAGGGAATGGGTTTCTGATAATGCTGAGAATGAAGTTGTAGTTCCATATGTTTCAATGCATGGCAGTACTAATGAAATGATAGACCATTTTGTTGATTACCTGGTGGATAAAGGGATGAAAGTTAAACCGTTCAATCTAACCACAACAGATCTTGGAGAATTAGCCATGGCTCTTGTTGATAGTGCCACGGTAGTAATAGGTACACCTACTGTCTTAGTAGGACCACATCCACAGGCAGTTTATGCAACTTATTTAGCTAACGCCCTAAGACCAAAGATGAAATTTGCATCTATAATAGGTTCTTATGGTTGGGGAGGAAGAATGCCTGATATGATCAAAGACCTGCTCTCTAACTTCAATGGTGAATTCATCGATCCAGTAATAATTAAGGGACATGCTGAAAAGAATGATTTAGAAAAGATTGAGAAGTTGGCAGATAAAATAATCGAAAAACATGAAACATCCGACGAAGTAATCACTTAAAAATAATAAAAAAACCTCTTTTATTCTTCTTTACGTTACTTTTTTATATATTAATTTCACTAGTTTTTATATGGAAGGGATAAGAATATCGGGACAAACTTTATTCTCAGACCAAGATATAGATAGGATAAAACATGAGATAGCCTCGATACTTTCAGCAAATGACGCAGAAGTGATGGCTTGGGAGCGAACGATAACGGGTGAAAGTACTTTAAATACATATGAAATACATATTTCCCCTGGTAAAAAAGGAAATAGGATTGATGTTAATTTTGGCATGTCTACTCTAGGAATTATTTTAACTTTGATTTTTCTAGTATTTGGAGCCATCATTGGCATAATAATTCTAATTATATGGTATCTTAAAATGGATGATATAAAAAGTACATTAAGACAAGCATTCCCTGGATACATGCCACCACCGCAGCAGCAATATTATAGACAAGGACAATATTCCAATAAAGGACAACCAAATCAATACAATAACCAAACACCTCCGCAGCAGTCACAACAGGGTTCTTCTAAGCGATCGAGACAAGGACAACAAGGCGAACAATTCCAAGGCTCCGAGTCTGAGAATAAGAATATGGATAGTCAATAACAAAAACTCTTCTTACTCTTTTTCTACTTTTAAATTGTTAAATATATCTTAAGCTTTTACTGAATTAAGATGTTGAAGATATACATAACCCGGCATGGACAAACTGAATGGAATCAGGAGAAGAGATTACAAGGATGGAAAGATGCTCCCTTAACAGAATTAGGTTGTAAACAGGCTGAAGCTTTGGGTAGAAGACTGAAGGAGATTGATATTGACCATATATACTGCAGTCCTCTAGGTAGAACTAGGAAAACTGCTGAAATTGCCTTAGACGGGAACAATATTCCAATTTATTTTGATGAGAGATTGAAGGAGATCAACATGGGTGAATGGGAGGGTATGAAAGCTGAAAAGGTTAAAGAGAAATATCCAAAATATTATGATAAGTTTTGGAACGCTCCTGATAAATATGTTCCAAAAACTGGAGAAAGTTATCCTGAAGTTCAGGATAGAGTTAAGGATGTTTTGAATGAAATCGTAAAAAATAATTCTGATGAAACGATATTGATTGTATCTCATGGTTGTGCGAGTAAAATAATGTTGTCAAAATTTGAGGATAGACCATTGAATAAGTTATGGGACCCGCCAAGATTAATAGAGACTAGTTTGAGCTTAGTAGAACTAGACGGGAAAGAAACTAGAATAAAAATGTATGGTGATACATCTCATTTGGATGATTTGAAATCATAAAAACACAGATATATCAATTATTCCAAATAGGACCATGACTATAATAATAAATGGGATATGAAGAAGATATAATATAAGTGAATTTTTTCCCATAAATGTAAAAAACTTTACCAAACTAACATTGCTTAGATCAGGCAGATCGAATATTCTTTTATGCTCATTATACAATATATTACCTAAGAATATGCCAAAAAGTATCAAACCAAACCATGGAAATAGCGGAAAATAATCAATAGTGTAAAATGAATCGGGACGTAAACCTACCCATATCAATAGATTTGTACTTATTGATATGGATTCTAAGTGAAAACCGATTAAGAATGATATGGATCCTAAAATCAAATTGATAATTTTATATCTTATCAATGGAAAGGCAAGAATTATTGATAAACCAATGAAATGTAGTATACCGAATCGAACATAGTCTTCTTTTAAAAATATAAATGTTATCAGAGTTATTAGTAAACCCCACGATATTATTTTTACACCTCTAAGAATATATTTGATCCATATTTCTTTTTTTGATTTGAAGTGTTTTGTCTTTGAATAACTCAAAGTTAGAGAGATACCAACAAGCAATATGAATATAATCGCAGTGGATCTACCTAAAATTCTCCAGTATCCTTTATTGACTTCAATACTAAAAGCATCGAAATAATACAATGTGAAAGCAGAATGATATGACACCATCATTATGATAGCTACCCCCCTCATGAAGTCGATTTCCCAGAATCTATTTTCGAATCTGCTTTCTTTGTTTTCCATCAATCCTTTAACAATCGAGGGTAATATAATTGCTTTGAATTCATATGTTTATTTATCTTTTATCTCTCCAAAATTAACTATATCTTTAAGTTCTGGGAATGATATCCTCTCTTCTTTTACCAGACCTCTTTCCTCGATTATTTCAAAAAACTTTTCTTTATCTGGAATTCTTTCTTTGTAGAACCCTTCAGCACTTCTATCTCCATCTACTTCATAAACTATATAAAATGTGTTTGGTCGCTCCTCTATATTCATGTAAACGTTCTCAATGTCATCTATGTCTATCCAAATTTTATATTTTTCCTGATTTGGATTGTATTTTGCTATCTTATCTCCTTCGATCTGCAGTTCGTCTGTTAAAGAGTAATATAATGATAGATTTTTTATCACCAAAAAGATAAGGATGGATCCATGTAATCCTATAATCACCATCAATATTATTCTGTATGTCCAATCAATGTTTATAAAAAAAGCAATACCAAAAAGAATTGCAACTACAAAAATACCGAATTGATACTTTTTCATTCTAGATTTTCTTTTTTCTTTTTCCTTTTCAAGGAGTTCCTCGTATTTTTCTTTCGAGATTCCCATAGTTATTCAGCTTAGTTATATTATTAAGATATTTACTTTTATTCATTAATTTTTCAGCTTTTTACCCATAACTATAGCATCTTCATCATTAGAATAGTAATTATTGATCAGGTAGAATCGTTTGAATCCTAAGTTCTCGTAAAATTGTTGAGCTTTATTATTGCTCACCCTTACTGTGAGTACGATATATTCTGTACACAGATTTTCTATAGTTTTTTGGATCAACCTTTTACCTATACCTTGTCTCTGGAAATCAGGATCAACAGCGATAGATATGATCACTCCTTCATTTTCTCTAACATCACTGATTATATAACCTACAACTTTCTCTTCGTTTTCAGCTACTAAAAATAATTCACTACCTAAATAATCCTTAAAAACATGTTTTGGATATGGACACTCAAAGCACTCATTTTCAATTTCAAAAACTTGATTAATATCATTTTCTGAACAAATCCTGGTATTTATCTCAATATACATCTTTTAATACCTATATATTCAAAGCGATAATTACTATTTATAGTCTGCATAAGTGTTAAAAATGGGAAAATTTATAATTAGAGTGAAGGGTAGATAAAATGTTTGCAAAAGAGCCGATAGATTTAGAGAAGATAAGTAAAGAATTTACAGATAGAGAGATTCTAAGATTTGCACTAGCTGCGGAGTTAGATGCGATAAACTTTTACGAGCAGATGGCTGAGTATACTGATGATGACCTTTTGAAACAAGTATTGCTGGAAGTTGCTAAAGAGGAAAAAGAGCACGTTGGAGAATTCCAGACATTGTTACTGAAACTTGATAAACAGCAGGTAGACGAGATGGAAGAGGGTAAGGAAGAGGTCGAAGAACTGATGGAAGAATAGTTTTATAAATAAACTTATTTTAGTTTATCTTAAAAGGCTATTATTAACTATACCAATTCTCTTTTTTTATAACACATCTTAACTAGCTGTTCATGAAAATGTGACCGATTTAGAGCTGATAGATAAAAAAATATATCAATTTAATACACTTATTCTTGGTAGATGAATAAAGATTTATCTTTAGGAAAACTCATCGCGTTGATAAGTATCTTTTTAAATTTAGTAATCTTTGGAACAAAAGGATTTATAGGTCTAGGTGTAGGAAGTTTGGCACTCATCGCTGATTCACTTCACTCGTTCTCTGATAGTGCAAGCTCTCTTGCGGTTTATTTTGGACTGAAAATATCAGAAAAACCTCCTGATGAATCACATCCTTTTGGTCACGGTAGGGCGGAACATGTTGCATTACTAGCAGTGGGCTTGATGCTTCTTATAGCTGCTTTGAAATTTTTAACTGACGGAGCGATGGCTCTTGTAGGTGAAACGGAACCTATCGATATGAGCTTTACATTTTACATCATTGTTGGTGTAACAGCAGTGTTAAAAGAAGTGATGGCAGAAGCAAGTTATATAATAGGTAAAAGATTGGATTCAGAATCTTTAAAAGCAGATGCATGGCACCATAGAAGCGATGCGTTGACTACAATTCTTGTGTTGGCTTCAATTTACGCTACCCATCTTGGATTCCCATTTTTAGACCCAATTGCTGGTATAGGTATATCTGTTTTGCTTGGATACATAGGGATCAATTATGTGAAAAAATCCACGTATAAATTATTGGGCACAGCTCCATCAGACGAATTGATAAGAGATATAGAAAAAACAAGTGTTAGCCTAAAAGGAGTTGAAGATGTACATGACATAAAAGTGCACGATTATGGTAGAGATAAGGCCATATCATTGCATATGACATCTGAACCTGGGGTCATAAGAAAAGCCCATGAGATATCTCATAAATTACAAGATACCTTGGAGGATAAATTCGAATCATCTGTCGAGGTCCATCTTGATCCATGGTCTCCACCCGAAGAGGATATTAAGGATATAATCGATGAAACAGTTAAATCCCATGAGATGATAAAAGAGGCTCATAAAATTAAAGTGACTGAGAGTAAAGATAAGGTCCTGATCTCGATGCATATATTGGTACCAAAAGAAAAGACAGTTAAAAAAGCCCATGAAGATGGTACAGATTTCGAAGAGAATCTAAAAGAGACGTTAGATAAGAGATTAAATATAGAATCAGAGATACAGGTCCATATAGAGCCATGCGAAGGAGATTGTGAAGAATGTGATATAGACTGTCAGTAATGATATAATCTTATTTTTTCTCCTTTTTAGACGGTTGTCGATGCAAAACTTCTAATATTGGTGATAATTTCGAATTCATAAGGTTTAATATATTAGGTGGTAAAATGGCAAGAACTAATCTTTCAGATGATAGAGATTTAACTGAGGAACAGAAACTTTTCAAAGAGAGTATCAATGATTGGGCGGAAAGAAATCTGCCTTTAGAAAGAGTGATTAAAATAAATAGAGAAGGTCATCCTTTCCCACAGGATATCGTGGAAGGATTAGCTGATCTAGGTGTTATCATGGGCACCGTTCCTGAAGAACAAGGTGGAATGGGCCTGACCTGGAGTGATCAGATAGTTATAGCTGAAGAGATAGGTTATATCGACCCAAGCATAGCTACAGCAGCAGGATTCATGGCTGTTGAAACTGGTTGGGGATTCACTATCAACAGATATGCTTCTGAAGAAGTGAGAGAAAAATTTGTAAAACCAGCTATCAACGGTGACAAATTCATAGGTATCGCTACAACAGAACCAGGTGGAGGCTCCGACGTAGCAGGTTTCGAGTCGACAGCTGAAAAAGACGGTGATGAATGGGTATTGAACGGAGAAAAAACATTCATCAGCGGTGTAGAAGAATGTCAACAGATGGGCGGAGGATACTGGGTTAATGTAAGAACAGGTCCAAAGATAGACGAAGCCCCACATAAGAACATGACATCGTTCTTCGTACCTATAGATGCAGATGGACTTGAACCACAAGAACCTTATGATGACGCAGGAAGAGGTTCGTTATCAACCTCTGGATTTATCATGGAAGATGTTAGAGTTCCAGAAGAATACATGTTGGGTGAAAAAGGTAAAGGATTCTATCATACCATGGAAGGTTTCGACCTAGCAAGAGTTATGATCGGTGCAAGTTCAGTAGGTGTCACGAGAAGATTGTTGGAAGAAGGTGCAGATTATATAAAAGAGAGAGAAACCTTCGGTAAACCTTTAGCAAAGTATGAAGGCATCCAATTCCCATTCGTTGAAAGATACACAGAGATGGAAGCCAGCAGATTGATGGTACAGAAAGTTGCAGAGATGTGCGATACAAGATATGATGAAGAGGGATGGAAAGAAAGAACAGGTAAAGCAACAACATTCACTCCAACTGAGATCGCAAAATGGATATCTATGATAAAGTACAAAGTACCGCATCTTGCAAAAGATACTGCTGACGATGCGATGCACTGGTTAGGTGCTGCAGGATACAGTTCAGAATACATATTTGAAACTGCCTGGAGAGGCGTGATGTCATACTGTGTAGGTGCAGAAGGCGGAGCCAACATCCAGAAGATCGTGATCGGAAGAGAAACTCTTGGAAAAGATTACATCCCATACAAGTAAAATAAACACTTGGTGATCAAGTGAGATTCATAGTATTAGTAAAACAGGTTCCTGATACTACAGAAGTAGAAGTTGACGAGGAGACAGGTACTATAATCAGAGAGGGCGTGCCTTCAGTGTTGAACGCCTTTGACGAATTCGCTTTGAACGTTGCAGTAGACTGGAAAGAGAAGATGGAAGAGGACGTAGAGATCGTGGCTATCACCATGGGTCCTCCACAGGCCAAAGAAGCGCTGAACAAATGTTTAGCAATAGGTGCTGATAAGGCTATTCTGCTTACTGATAGGGTCTTTGCAGGTGCTGATACATGGGCCACGGCTGTAACTCTTGGAAAAGCGATCAAAGAACTTGGTGGTGCTGACGTGATATTTGCAGGTCAGGAAGCTTCTGACGGGAACACAGCTCAGGTAGGACCTGAAGTAGCAGCACAGAGAGGTATACCGCAGCTCACTTTCGTAGCGGATATCGAAGAGATAAACGATGATGAAGAGTACATAGTGTGTAAGAAGGAAACAGATGAAGGTCATGTTATGATCAAGTCTGAATTACCTGCACTGTTAGCATGCATGCCGGCACCTGGATTTGAACCTAAGATACCAAACGTCAGAGATATCATGAAAGCTAAAAAGAAGCCTACTGAGGAATGGACATTTGAAGATCTTGAAGGTGATGAAGATGAGTACGGTCTCGAAGGATCGGAAAGTGTCGTTATAAAGACATACTCACCACCTCCAAAAGGTGAAGGGATCAAGATAGACGAAGATCCAGAGACGTCTGTTGAGAAATTAGTCGATTACATGGATGAGGAGGGATTACTATGATAGAGATAGATGAGGAGAAGTGTACTGGATGTGAAAAATGTGTAAAGGTATGTCCAGTAGATGCGTTATACATGGAAGACGGTATAGCAAAGCTTGAAGAAGATAAATGTATATCATGCAGTGCATGTGTTACAGCTTGTCCAGTCGATGCGATAGAGCCTGTTTTGAAAGCTCAAAAGGCCGATGATTTTTCAGAGTATGAAGGTGTATGGGTATTTGCAGAACAGCATGAAGGTGAACTGAAACCGACAGGACCACAGTTGCTCGGTAAAGGAAGAGAATTAGCTGAAGAGATCGGTGAAGAACTATGTGCAGTGCTTGTAGGTAATGATGTTGGTCATCTAGTCGAAGATCTAGCAGCTTATGGTGCAGATAAAGTATATGTTGTCGATGAAGAAGTGTTCGAGAATTACACAACTGAAGCTTATACAACTGCTCTAACAACTCTAATAGCAAAATACAAGCCTAATATATTCATATATGGTGCAACACACCTGGGAAGAGACCTAGCTCCATCAGTAGCAGGACACATGGGCCTCGGCCTGACAGCGGACTGTACAGGTCTATCCATAACCATGCATGAGGGTGAACAGTATCTACTACAGACACGTCCAGCTTTTGGTGGTAACGTAATGGCTGATATCATCTGTCCGAATACTAGACCACAGATGGCAACAGTTAGACCGCATGTGATGCATCCTATAGAACCAGATTATGACAGAGAATGTGAAGTAATCGAGGAAACAGTGAAGGTCGATCCAGATTCGATAAGCACAGAGGTATTAGAGGTATTAGAACCTGAAGATACAGGCGAGATCCCAGTTGAAGAAGCCGACGTCGTCGTTAGTGGCGGTCGTGGTGTAGGTGGAAAGGACGATTTCGATATATTACAGCAGTTATCTGAAGTTCTCGGTGGTACAGTTGGATGCAGTCGTCCTATAGTTGAAGAGGATATCATGCCGAAGTCTCATCAGGTAGGACAGAGCGGTAAGACGATATCTCCTAATCTGTACGTTGTGTGCGGTGTTTCAGGTGCAATACAGCACAGAGTTGGAATAAGAGGCTCTAAGACGATAATCGCCATAAATAATGACGCAGATGCACCGATATTTGAGATGGCTGATTTCGGAATAGTCGGTGACCTGCACGAGATAGTGCCCCTTCTAACAGAGAAGATCAAAGAGAAACAAGAAGAAGATTAAAACCATTAATACTAAAACCATTTCTTTTATTTTCCTTAATTTAGAATGCAAAGAATGCTCCACTTACTAGTAGCCAGACTATCGTAGCTATGACCACTATTGCGAAGGGTACCTTTATCTCATCATAAAACATCTTCAAACTAGTTTTGAAATATTCAACAGTTAATATTATGCACAAATGGATAGGAGATACAAGATATCCCAGGTAGATGAACAGATATACCAAACCCACGGTCTTCATATTGACTACCGGGAGTATAGGGATCAATATAGAAAATCCAACACCGACTGCGCTTGGTAGATGACCGAACATTAAACCGATTGCAATGGCTACCAATATGACAACTAGTAAAAGAGGGATATGTGTTTGAAGCGAACTGACTGCAGGGCCTAGAGCTTCTGTTTTTTCGATCAGACCTTTGAATATCATTATTCCAAAAGACGCCATGAGAAGGTCGAATGAGAATCCTTCTTTTATCACTGATCTCATCTCTTTAAAATTGTATCTGCCTCTATTCTGGAATATTATGAATATTATGGCTACAACTATGGATATATAGAATGGAACAACTGGGACTTTAGCTAGGCCTACCTTATTAATCAATGTAGGCACAAGATTGAGTAAAAGAGCTATGATTATAGGCATAAATTCCCATATAAGAACAGGTATCTTGAAACTGGATTCTTTTGAATCCGAATGATCGACTCTATCTCTAAGCCAGTAAAATCCAGCAAACAACTGTACTATGAATATTGGGATGTTGTAAAGGGCTATCTGATATACAGAAACGTCACCTGCAAGAGCTGCTGCGATGATCAGACCCGGAGAGATAACGTAGATTGTGAACCATATATGCCTGAACCACCAGTTGGTAACCGTTTTGATGATTCCATTAGCACCTAGTGCATCACCCTCATCATCAATCATGGGAGCTGAAACTAAAGCTCCTCCGGGCATGGGCATCAGACCGAATATAGCAGGTATAGAAGCGATGACAAGCCTTCTATCAGGAACGATACCCCTTAATTCTCTTATCATCCGATAAACTTGATCAGTATCTTTGTAAAGGAATCCTAGGTACCCTATAGAAATGATAATTGCTACCAGACTGAGGGTGTCATAAGATGTAGCTATCTCAAATACCCATTTTATTCCTTCAAATGTCGGATTAGCTATGAATAATAGGACTCCTACAGCTACTATTATTGATTTGCCAAAGTCTATCTTATTAAATATCAGGATTCCTAAGATAAGGAAGGCTACCAAGATACCTATGAGTTCCTGCATCTGTTATCATCGATAAAATAATTTTTTATATAGTTTCTTGACAAGTATCAAATGTTTAGAACCTGTGAGATAATATTAGAAGCTGTAGATAGAGAGTTTAAAAGAGAATCTAAGGAGAATAAAATCATCAATAATTTATTATTTTGGTCAAGTCATATTCCGAAAAGGTTAAATTAATATCGGAAGTTTATATAACGATGGACCCTTTCATATTAATATTGATTGCTGTAGCCTCGATGGTCGGTATTTCAGCATCTATACTTTATTATCTAGAAAAGACAAAATCAGACAGGATCAGAAGTTTAAAGGAATCTAAAAGCATAAGTTCTGAAGATGATGCGTATAACAAAGTAAAAAATGCTCAGAGCATTTCTAGGATTTTGAAGAGGAAGGGATATGATACCAGCGAAGCTAAAAAAATACTAGATGATGCTGAAAATCAGATTGATAAAGGTAATTACGTAAAAGCCAAAAATTTAGCTCGCGAAGCTAAAAGTAAATTGGAGCAGAATAAAATGAAATCTCCTGAAAATAATAAAAGTAAGAAAGATGAAAAAATAGATGAATTTTCGAAGAAAGAAGGATATTCTATTGAAGAATTAAAAAAGATGGATCTCGATAGTGAAGAGATGAGTGAAAGAGCAAAGAAGATGAAAAAACAGCAGGAAAGATTACAATCACTGCCAGAAAATTATTTAGAATCTAAATTTGAACTGGATATAATCAGGGAAAAGATCCATAAAGCTAAGGATAATGAAGATGCTCAAGAATTTTTCAAACTAGCTGAAAAATACTTTGATGAGGGATCATATACTGATGCATTGAAGTATTCAGTAAAATGTAAAAAAGCTATTGATGGTAAGAATTCTGGATTACTAGCTGGACAGAAGATAGATAAAAAGAAAAAAGAAAAACCTAGGAAAGATTTACCTGAACTCACTAAAGTTAAAGAGGAATCTGATACTTCAACTGAATCCAAAAATGAATCAAAATCTCGAAAAGGAGTGACTGAAGAAGAAGGTGCTGGACTCTATCAGATAAAGGAATGTCCTTCGTGTGGTTATATCGCTGATCCAGATGATAAATTTTGTTCGAAGTGTGGTACTGAATTAGAAAAAAAATATGAATGCCCGAATTGTGAGTCTGAGATTAGTGAGGAAGATAATTTCTGTCCTAAATGCGGTACGAAGTTATAAAAACGTTTCATGTGGAATTAATATTTTATAATATTATTATCTACTAAAAATGTAGTTAATTCTGAAATCATTTCAGGTGTTAATTTTTCAACTCTTTTTCTCCCATAAGGAATATCTTCTGCTTTCACACTTATATCGAAACCGTTGCGTAGACCATTTCTGATGGTTTTCCTTCTATAATTGAAGAGCTCTCTAACAACATCTGAAAAGACATCAGGGCATTTTAAATCAAATTTAGGCTCATGGGGATTTAATTTTAGAACGGTAGCATCTACTTTAGGTGGTGGATAAAATCTGTTTTTTGATATGTTGAATAATCTTTCAATATCTGCGTAAGTTGATACCATCACGGATAATCTAGAATAATCATCTTCACCTACCTCTGCACACATCCTGTCAGCGTATTCCTTTTGATAGGTTAAAACACCTAATTCAAAATCATTCTTAAGCAGTTTAAAAGTGACTGGCGATGATATGTTGAATGGTAGGTTAGAAATCACCTTATCGAAATCGGGTAAGTCCATTTCTAGCACATCACCATGTAAGACTTCTAAATTTTCATCGGAATATCTACCTTCTAAATAACCGATGATTGCTTTGTCTTTCTCTATAAGGATGGTTTTTTTTGCTTCATTCACGATGATATCGGTCAATATTCCTAATCCTGGACCTATTTCGAGTATAGTTTCATCGGATGAAATTTCTGCTGATCGGACGATCCTTTCGGCGATTGAGTCATCATTTAAAAAATTCTGGCCTAGACCCTTAGATGCGCTCATCCCCAATTTTTTCAACCTGTTTTTTATCTTTTTATTCATAATTTAATCTCTTTTGTTTCACCGGGTTTTAATATAAGACATTCTGCCTCAGTTTTTTCTTTAATAATATTATTGAAGTCTGACGGATCTTGGCTTAGAATTGGAAATGTACCAAAATGCATCGGTATTACGATATCTGGTTTCAGCCATTTCACAGCCTTTACAGCTTGCTGAGTATCCATAGTGAACCTGTCACCTACAGGTAAAAGAGCGATATCTAGTTCGTACATATCACCCATCCATTTCATGTCAGAAAACAAACAAGTATCTCCAGCATGATAGACACGGTGTTCCATATCGATTATGAATCCTGCAGGATCACCACCCTGGACCAGACCATCAGAATTCTCTATTCCAGAAGAATGTAGTGCATGGGTCATTCTGAATTTTCTATTCATTTCAGTGATAGTGCCACCTTTGTTCATACCTTCAGATTCTATACCTTTATCTTCAAAATATTTAGCAATTTCATGGATAGCTATGAGATTAGCACCAGTTCTTTTTGCTATTGAAGTGGCATTTCCGATATGATCTGCATGTCCATGGGTTATTGCTATTATATCTGGATTAAGTTCATCAGATGCTATTGGACACTTTGGATTATCGTCTATAAAAGGGTCTATCAGTACCTTTACACCATCGTCAAGCATAAAAGCTGAATGACCATACCATGTTATTTCCATATTATACACCTAAAAGCTTCTATATCTGCAAAATCGACCAATAGATGAAAAATTAAGCTGATAATATATCAGCCTCTAAATCATCCATTGGGCACAAGTTAATTGATTAGTTTAATATTATTAGATTTTTTAATCCATGCTTATATTTTCCATCACAACTACGTCTCGTACAGCCTTCATACCTTCGAAAGGCAGTACTAATCTGTTTTCTGCGTCAGTTGTGAACAGTTTTGGTTCTATATCTTCTGCGGGCGAAACCAGAACGTGTTTAATATTTCCTGTATCCGTGTTCACTACAAAGTTATCAATCATGCCCAATATTTGACCATCGTTTGTCATTACGGTTTTTCCACGCATTTCGGTTACAAACATCCTCATATTATGCCTCCAATTTTAAATTCAATTAATTAATTCTATTAACGGTATAGACCAACCCCATTATAATCTTTCTTCTTTCGGACGCTTTTTTCCATCTCTTTTTCTAGGTCTTCGTACATATCAATAACATCCTCATCTATAGAAGGTTTGATCTTATCCAGAGATTCTTTAAAGTGTTTCATATGGACCTTTTCTGTATTTTCTTTGATAGCTAACAGACCTGCTTCGCGGCATACGGATTCGATATCCGCTCCTACGTACGAATCAGTTTGTCTGACAAGATAATCCATGTCTATATCTTCGGCTAAAGGCATATGTTTAGTATGTACTTTAAATATGTCTTTTCTTGCAGTCCTTTCTGGTATGGGAACTGAAAGTCTATGATCGAAACGTCCAGCTCTTAGCAATGCTGTGTCTATTCTATCAGGTCTATTAGTAGCAGCTAGAACGATGATATTTGTTGTATCTTCAATACCATCTAAACTGGTAAGAAGTTGATTGACCACCCTATCAGTCACGCCATCTTTCCCTCTGCTTCCTCTTTCTCCAGCTATCGCGTCTATCTCGTCAAGGAAAACTACTGTAGGTGCGGCTTGTTTAGCCTTTTTGAAGACTTCTCTTATGGCCTTTTCACTCTCTCCAAGCCATTTTGATAGGATTTCTGGACCTTTGATGGATATGAAATTGGCATTGCTCTCATTAGCTACAGCTTTTGCGAGTAGTGTTTTACCTGTTCCAGGGGGTCCATAAAGGAGGATCCCTTTAGGAGGAGATATGCCTTTATCTATGAAAGATTGAGGGTCAGATATAGGTCTGTCAACTGCATCATGCAGTTTTTCTTTTATATCTTCTAAGCCACCTACGTCTTCCCAAGAAACTTTAGGTATTTCAACGAGGACCTCTCTAAGGCTGCTCGGTTCTATTTCCCTGATTGCATTCAGGAAGTCTTCCTTTCTGACTTCCATCTTTTCTAATATCTCTCCAGGTATCGGTTGGTCTAAATCTATCTCTGGAAGATACCTTCTTAAAGATCTCATAGCTGCTTCTTTTGCCAATGATTCTAAGTCAGCACCAGCGAATCCATGAGTCATCTCAGCAAGCCTTTCTAGATCAACATCATCTGAAACAGGCATACCTCTAGTGTGGATCTGAAGGATCTCTTTTCTGCCATCTCTGTCTGGCAGACCGATATCTATTTCTCTATCGAATCTTCCAGGCCTTCTTAATGCGGGATCTATCGCATCTACTCTATTTGTAGCAGCTATTACGATGGTTTCTCCTCGGTGAGTCAAACCATCCATCAAAGTTAGTAACTGAGCGACAACTCTTCTTTCTACCTCTCCCTTAACCTCATCTCTCTTTGGAGCTATCGAGTCTAATTCGTCTATGAAAATTATCGAGGGTGATTGGTCCTTAGCCTCTTCAAATTTTTCTCTCAATTTTTCTTCACTCTGACCATAATACTTAGACATGATCTCTGGACCCTGTACTGAGAAGAAATTTGCTCCGGACTCGTTAGCTACAGCTTTGGCAATCCATGTTTTACCGGTTCCAGGTGGACCGTGGAGTAATACTCCTTTAGGTGGTTCAATACCCAATCTATCGAATAATTTAGGATGTTTAAGAGGGAGTTCAATCATCTCTCTGACTCTCTTCAGCTCTTCATCTAAACCCCCCACATCTTCATAAGTAACCCTAGTGGTGGCTACCATCTCGCCCTCACTGACAGGTTCTTCCTTGACTATGATGCTTGTTTCCTTTGTCACTACCACTGGTTCTAGTGGTTTAGTGGATATCACCATGAAAGGTACACTTCCTCCCATCAGAGCAATACCTGGAACAACAATGGCATCACCTGCAAGTATGGGTCTATTTACCAATCTCTTTTTGACATATGAATCAATGCCATCTCCGAACCTTAAACGGTTACCTTCCTCGATAACAGGAGCGATTACTACCTTTTCAGCATCTTCAACTGATACTTTTTTTACCTCTACTTTATCACCGATAGAGACTTTTGCATTCTTTCTAACTAATCCATCGATACGAATAATACCCATACCTTCATCCTTTGATGACAAGCGGAATACTTTTGCAACAGTTTCTTTGTCGCCAGATATCTTAACAACATCTCCTACTTCGACGTTTAATTCCATCCTAGTTCTAGGACCTATCCTAGCTCTATTTCTTCCGATATCGTCTTGTGGGGCTTCTTTCACTGATAGAACTGTTTGGTCAGACATGAATTTCTCCAGTAAGTAAACTGATAAATGCTTATTAAAGATTTATGGGGTAAGAATAAGATGTAAAAAAAAATAATTAGTTCAGAATTTATTGTTCTGAAATTTTAAATGATTTTGTTAATGTTACTGAATTTCCGTTGACATCCTCAACTTTAAAACTAACTTTGTAATTGTTGTTTTGAGCTGTGACGTTATTAAATATAAATTTATAATGTCTCTTTCCGTCTTTATCCATTTCATTGAATTGTGAACTTGACGGAGGTATTATTCTTGCTTTCACGCTGTTATCTTTAACATCTACATTATCGGTAATTTTTGCTGTTATGTTTACATTATAATCCTGGCCGTTGGTAATATTTGCGTCACCAATTTTCTTCCATTGTCCATCTTCTTGTACCCTAACCTTCATATCGTCTACTGTAGGATGAGCAAAATCGTTTACAGGTGGATTCATCAAGATAACCCATATCGCTAGGAAAGTAAAGAAAAACATAACAACATCAATACCCCACTCTTTTTTTCCTAGTTCATCGGTATTGATCCCTAGAGTCCTCAAAATAGGAGCTATCAATATCAAGCCGGAAAGACCGCCGATCATGGCAATTGTCCAGTCACCTATGAGAATAAATAGCTGGAGAGCAACAAAAGAAAATACTGGAGCTAGAGCTACGCTGACCAAGATGGATTTACCCTTTCTGATCTCATCCTTCATATATTCGACTTTATCGAATTCGGGCACGTCGAAGGCGTACTCTTCCTCTTCTTCTTCCTCTTCTCGTTTCTTTCTCTTGGCCATATTGAGCCTAATGAATAGGTGCTTATTAAAAAACTTTCGTGTTAAATGAGTATATAAATGGGAATTCGGCTTTCCAAAATTTAATATATTTTTACACATCTGTGTAGGTCGATGAAAACAATAGTTGTTATGAGCGGAAAAGGTGGAGTAGGAAAAAGTACAGTTGCTGCTAATCTAGCTTACAAATTATCAAATGATGGATTCAGCGTTGGCATATTCGATAGTGATTTTCATGGTCCAACGATTCCTAAGATGCTGGGTGTTAGGGGCAAAAAGATGAGACCAGGTAAAGATCAAGATAATGTCAAACCTGTGGAAGCCTCACCAAATCTTAAAGTCATATCTATGGATTTTCTTTTACCTGATGATGATTCAGCAGTGATATGGCGTGGACCAATGAAGATGAAAGTCATCAATCAGATGGTTGAAGATGTAGATTGGGGAGATATTGATTATTTAGTAATAGATCTACCTCCGGGAACTGGAGACGAGCCATTGAGTATAGCACAGCAGATACCGGATGTAACTGGCGCTGTGATTGTGACTACACCTCAAGATGTAGCACTACAGGCTGTGAAAAGATCGATAAACTTTGCTAAAAAACTGGATATGGAAGTTCTAGGTGTTGTTGAAAATATGAGCAGTTTTAAATGTCCTAATTGCGGTGAAGAGATTGAATTGTTCGGTAAAGGAGGAGGTAAAAAGATGTCTGAAGAGATCGGGGTACCTTTCCTTGGTTCTGTACCATTCAATCCTGAAATAGTCAAAAGTGGAGAAGAAGGAGATCCATCTTCTTATCAATCTTCGGAATCATCAGAATCTTTTAATAAGATTGTAACTAAATTGAAGGAGAAAGTAGGTGAGTGACATGAAGATAGGGATACCCACTTTAGGAGAAAAAGGTTTTGAAGAGGAATTGAGCCCACATTTTGGTAGAGCACCAACTTTTACTATTTACAATACAGAATCTGATGAAATCGAAGTAATGGATAATAAAAGTGAACATATGGGTGGAAGAGGTAAACCGCCAGAACAGCTCGATAAATATGATATAGATGTTTTGATAACAACGAATCTAGGAAGAAAAGCAGTTGCTATGTTCGATAAATTAGGTATAGAGGTATACTGCGGTGCATCAGGCATGGTAAAAGATGCTCTTGAGATGTGGGAATCAGAACAACTAGAACCAGCTAGTAGGAAAAATGCATGCAGCGGTCATGGAAGTAAATAAAAAAATCAATTTAATTCTTTTAACAAATCTCGAACTTTGCTGTAAAAATCTTTTAAAGAGCTTTCATTTATTATCATATGATCTGCACGAGATATAACCCTGCCTAAGCCCCAATTTAATTCTCTATTATCTCTATCATTGAATTCACTCCAAGACTCCGGTGCATCTTCTCTTCCTCTTTCTTTAAGTCTTTCAAATCTAGTTTTTGGTGACGCATGTATCCCGACAATATGTAGATCACCTAATTCTGACTTAAAGATACTTACCTCTGCTGTACTTCTGACGCCATCTATGATGGTTTTATCTTCTGTAATATCACAAAGAGTTCTATCAGCCCAGATGCCTTCATGATGTTTTTCCCTTTCATCATGTGCGAAAGAGCCAAGACTACTATCTTCAAAAGATATATCTTTCTTTTCAGCATGCTCTCTAACCACATCTCCCATCCGGATAACGTCGTAACCTTCTTCTCTTGCCACATTTAGGAACTCTTCCTTTCCAGCCCCAGGCATACCTGTAAGCAGTATAGTGGTCATAAAGATCACCTATTGGTTATACTCTCTCCAATCCTTTCCGACAGTTCTACTTCTTAGTTTAACGATAGTTGGAAGCTTTCTTTTATGGGCACTCTTTTCAACCATATCTTTGATATCTTCTACACCCTCAGCAGTCAGGTCGTTCTTCTCAGCTATCTTATTTTGATCTTCCTGTTTTTCTATACCTTTCAACACTTTGTCTATTTCTTTGTAAGTATGACCAAGCTCATCTTCATCTGTTTGTCCTTCCCATAGACCTGCTCTCGGGACCTTATCCAAAAATCTTTCAGGCACACATATCTTCTCAGCGATCTGTCTCACATCGGTTTTGTACACATCCCCGATAGGTAAGAAATCAGCAGCACTGTCACCAAATTTAGTGGTGTATCCAAGCAGGATTTCGCTTTTATTACTAGTACCTACAACCAGGCTGTTTTCTATGTTGGCTTGATAGTACTCTAAGCACATCCTGACACGAGCTTTTAGATTGGCATAAGCTAACCTATTATTAGAATCAACGGGAAATGCTTCTAGGATAGAGTTTATGTTTATATCTTCATTTTTTACTCCCCATTTATCCACTAACCAGCGTGCATCTTTCATGTCTTCTTTTGGAGAGGCACTTTCTGGCATTATTATACAATGAACTCTTTCCTTTCCTAAAGCATCTATACAGAGTTTTAGAACAGTTGAGGAATCCAGACCTCCGCTCAGACCAAGAACTACTCCTTCAGAATTTGTTTTCTCTACTTTATCACGGATGAATTCTTTGATGATCTTGATACTCTCGTTTAATTGGCTTTTCGAAAGGGTCATGTTAGCAGATAAATGGATAGAGTTATTATTTTTATGGTCACTTATTGAGTTTCTACGCTTATTTTGTCACCATCTTTGAAATTCTTTAATTTTTTTGCATCTTCGACTTTCCCTATAATATTGACTTCACTAGCAGCTACTGGTACTTCACTTTCGGAAGCAGGTGTAGGACCAAAGAAGATTGCCATTGCTTGCCCTGGAGGCCAGTATCCTATCGTTCCTACTGATACTTCTGCTTTAGATGTATCATCCAGGTACATGTCCACTCCTACTGGAAAATAGAATTCATCTCCCCATACTTGGAATTCAGTTTCGATAGGTAGTTTCTCAGCGATCGATCTAGCACAGGATGTATCAGTTAGTTCTCCTTTTAATTCTACATCCTCGACTTTGATCAAAATATCAGTTGTCATCCTATCCAGTTAGCTCATTGGGTTAGTGTACTATTATATTTTCGATTGAGAGGTATACCTATAAGTTTCTCTAATGGTAGGCATCTACAAAGTAAATATCCCATAATCCACTGTTTAGACCATAATCGACTCTTTCCCATGTTTTACCACCATCTGTAGTATGGAGTAGAACTCCATCGACCGGTGGAAACTGTGCAGAACCAGTGACCCATGCGGTTGTTTCATTTATCGCTGTGATCCTCAATAGATAATATCCACTTGCGTTTGATTTCTGTTGAGTCCAGTTCTCTCCATTATTGTTAGTTATGTAAATATTACCGTAATCTAAAACTACCCATACAATATCATTGTCCAGGGCACAAATACCATTACCATCTATAAGACTTGGGAAAACGTCTTTTCCCACCTTATTCCAAGTATTTCCACCATCAGTTGTTTTAATCACTGTAGAACCCCCTCCAATAGCCCATGCTTGTGATTCATTCACAACACTCAAAGATATCAAGGAATGATTTCTTAGTAAATCTTCGGCTTCTCGAGTCCAGGATTCTCCCCCATCAGTCGAATGTAATATCAGTCCATGGTTATCAACACTGCCACCACATATCCAAATGTTGTTTTCATCAACAGCGACAATATCACTTAGTGTGTATGAATCGTATGAAGAGTCAGATTTATCTTCCCAAGAACCCCCACCATCATGTGTGAATAATAGAGTGTTGTTCTGTCCAGCTATCCAAACGGTATCTTTATCTATTATACTCACTCCCTCGATATCGGAGTTTGGGATCAGATCATCTGCTATCCTATCCCAAGTCTTACCACTGTCAGTGGTTTTTAGTACAGTACCGTATCCGTCTGATTTTCCACCTACGATCCATGCAGTCGATCTATTCAAAGCCCTCACTTGTGATAATGAAGCATCGGGAATTGTGGATGGATCCCCTTGTCTATCCCAGTCTGTTCCTCCATCATCGGTATGTACAATGGTTCCGTAACCATCTTCTTGGTCTCCAACAGACCACCCGAACATATAGTCAGGTTTCTTCACCTCAAAATATGATAAAAAGCTGTTTTTATTATCAGATGTATCTTTTCCGAAAATAGTATAATCTAATCCTGTTGTATTTTTCCATAAAGTTATATTATGCCAGTAGAAACTGTCCAAGGACATCTTTCTTTTATGAGTTTGACTGTAATTATTAGAAATCAAAGTGTACTCTAAAGATACAGATTCTACTTCAATATTATCAGTCACATCGGCTGTTACCTTGAATGATTTTCCTGCTGTTGGTTTTTTAGCTGACATATCATCAATATTTGGATTGATATCATCCTTAACTTCTATATGGTTTGAAGTACTGTTCCAATTATTAGAATTATCTTTTGCTAAAATTGTATAATTTAACTTAACTGCATCAACAACAATATCCACATTGTAAAAGTAAGAATCATATTGATCCATACTTTTATTAAAATTTATGATATTTTTATCATTCGTTGTTATATTATAATTTAAATAAACTGAATCTACAACTTTGTTATCAGATACATCAGCAGAAATTTTGAAGGAATCACCAGTGATAGGAATGTTATTTGTGTTATCATTTATTATTGGTTTTTTAATATCCTCAATTTCACTGCCATTGTTGTTTAATGATGTATATATTCCAATACTAAGCACACCAGATATTAATACGATGGCAATAAAAAGTGTTAAAACCTTATTTTGTAATAAATTAGCAGTCATGAAGAACAATCCTTGGAAATAATCTGTCATACTAGTATAAAAAACCTATTGATATTTATGATGGTCAATATTTAAATGATGGTAAATATCCCTATAGATTGTGCAAAAGAAAAGATATAAATAATAAAGTATACCTAGGTATACTTATGTCGGATAAGGTGCTGAGTACTAAAGTTCCAGAGGAAGATATCGAAGAAATTAAAAGTATTGCTGAAGAAAAAGGTAAAACAGTCTCATCTTTGTTAAGAGAATTACTTGAAAAAGAGGTCCAAAAGAAAAAAGCTGATTGGGATTCACCATGTTTTGGATCAAAACCCAGAGATGATGAACCCAAAGAGAAAGAAGCTAAAATAGACGAAGTTCTTTATGGTGAATAGATGTCAGAAAGTTATCCATCTATTTTTGTTGACACGAGTGCGTGGATTGCTTTAAATGAGAAGAGAGACACTCATCATAAATCAGCCAGATCTTTTGTTGAAAAGAACAAAAATGATGAATACAATTTTGGATCGATACATACCTCTGAGATGATGTTACAGGAGACTTATACTTTTCTTCGCTATAATTACAACTATAATGCTGCTGTTGATATCGTCGATAAGATCTTAAATTCCAATGTGATAATCCATCCTTTTAGATCAATAGAATTCAAAGAGATTTGGAATGGGATAAAGAAGAAAGAAAACAAACTATCCTTCGTAGACTGGACTTCAGTACAGTACATGGATGATTATGGTATAAAACACATATTTTCCTTTGATGGTGATTTCAATAAACTGGGATATACTATGATGCCTTAGGCATATTTTTATCTTTTACGGGTTTCAACTCAAAAGATAAGGCAATATAGAATATCTAGTGAATAGAACAGCAGAGATATCCACAATGAGATGTATGATAGCTACCTGCAGCATACTCTCCGTTTTCCTGTACAGAAATATGTATCCAACTGCTATTATCATCTGACCTGCGAAATAGATCTGAGAAAGCGGATAGATACTCTCCGATTCAAATAGAAATTCACCCCAAAATAATGCGTGGATAAGACCTATTAAAATTACGTATAGAATAAATCCGGTAATTTGAGATAGATATTTCTTCATGCCATCATCGAAGTAATTGGCCCATGAATCAAAAACATACAGCCATGATAGTTGTTCCATGAATGCATTTACTGGAGCCCAGATAAACAGAGTAAGTAGGAATCCAATTAAGTGATAATTTTCGATAGGTTCATAGATCCTGTAACCAATGATCAATCTCGCTCCTTCGATGGCTAGCAATGATAGGAAAATATAATTCCAAAAATTATCTGGTAACCTGTAATCTAGAGTTCCTTTTCTCCATTTAACGATACCAACACAAAATATCAGATAATAGATGATCAGAGGTATCAAAGCACCTGTCAATCGATAAAAATACGAACAGATCAGCGGCATCAAGAATACCGTTACAACTGCAAGGAGAAGGTCTAATTTTTTTGGGTTAAAATTACCGCCAAATACTCTATCATCCATCTGATAAATCTCCTTTTATAGGTAAGAGGAAGGATATATTTTAGTTTTTAACAAAATATTCTCTCACTGACTTCAGCTCTGTAGAGCCGCTTTTTCCTTAGAAACTTTCTTTTCTTCCTCCTCAAACAGATTCTCGATAGTCATCTTACCCCATGTGAACGTGATGACTGAAGCAGTTAAGTTTCCTAATACTATACCTGTCCATATTCCAATCAAACCGTAATCTAAAACCAAACCGAGTAAGAAGACGAATGGAACCTGGAAAAATACTGTCCTCATGATCGTTACGATCAGAGACCTCACTCCTTTCTTCACACCTCTGAACATGGATGAAGTGATCATACCTAATGGTACAACTATGAACATCGCTGAAGTGATCCTTAAAAATACAACAAGATCGTCATAGATCCTAGCGGCATCAGGTGAATACGTAAATATGTACGCAACTTGTGGAGCGAATATAACAACCAGCACAGCAGCAACAACTTCTATCAAAATACCTATTTTAATAGCATAGAGATAAGATGTTTTGAGTTTATCTTTATCTCTTGCACCGAAAGCTGCTCCAGTGACAGCAGTTACACCCATAGACATACCTATCAAAGGAATGATACCTAGGTTGATTATCCTCCATCCTGAAGTGAATACAGCAACTCCATCACTACCTGCTGCTGCTATCACTATCACGTTAAGAACAACGATAGAGATAGACATAGAAAGCTGAGCTAGAGATGAAGGGATACCGACCTCTAATATTTCTTTTATTATCCCTTTATCTGGCTTGAATCTTTTCAGATTAAAATCTACAAAAGTGTCTTTCTTATAGAACAGCCAATATATGAATATCAAAGAAGTAGCTGACATGGAAATAACCGTCGACCATGCAGCTCCTGCTACACCCAGGTCTAAAGTATAGATCAGAACGGGGTCTAGGGATGCGTTCATCACTGATCCAAATATTATAGCATACATTGCTCTCTTCGTATCTCCTTCACCTCTCAATATGGCGTTTGCCATGTTGTAAAATATCAGTATAAACGCCCCTCCAAAGAGTATAGATCCATAATCAGTAGCAAGATTCACCACGTTAGTATTTCCTGTCATCGCTGAGAATATGTCATTTAAGAAAAGCAGTAATGGAATACTGATAAGCAGTGACAATATTACACCTATAATTATGGTGTGGTCTGCTGTATTATCGGCTCCTTCTTTATCTTCAGCTCCGATCCTTCTTGATATCGCAGAACTCCCACCTACACCGATACCAGCACCTAGAGCTACAACGATCATGAAGAATGGGAAGAACAGTCCAACAGCAGCCAAAGCATCAGCACCCAATCCTGCGACCCAAAAACCGTCAACGATATTGTAGATAGAATTAACAAACATCGCCACCATCATAGGAAGTGAGATCGATAGAATGGCTTTCTTTGGATCACCCAGTAGTTTCTTCACACCTTCAGTCGTTTCTCCTTTCATAACTATTCTTCCTCGATATTATCTAGTATTCGTATGAGATATCTTTTCAACTGGTCTTTTTCATCGTCATCAAAGTCTTTCAGCATCATCTCTTCGGCCTTTTTATCCAATTCTTTGACTATATTTTCTATCTCTTCTTTCTTATCAGTAAAATAGATCCTAGTAGCTCTTCGATCTACTTCATCTGTTTCCTTTCTAAGATACCCCTTATCGATTAGATTATTTATCATCTTAGATGTAGTAGATTTTGATATAGGTATATTTTCACAGATTTTCTTCTGTGTGACTCCATCACCTTTTCTGAGTAGACCTAAAAGAAAAGGGAATTCACCGCGAGTAAAATCGTAAGGTTCTAATTTCTGTTTGAACTCCATCAATGTTTTTTTGTGAACTTTATGAAGTAGTTTGTGAATTGAGATATCTTCAGCCATATTAGTTTCGGATGAAACTATAATCTATATAATGGTTTCGGTTGAAACTAATTTATTGGTTCATTCACTTCTTTCATATTTCATAAGTTTAATAAATGGTACAAATATTGAATAAAAGGAGGATCCACATGGGCGATGAAGAAAAACAGTGGTACGAAAAAGAAGAATTTTGAAAAAAATATCCTGTGCAAAAAGAAGGTACTAAGGAAATTGATGATATAATTGAATTGTTAGATTTGGATCCAAATATGGATGTTTTAGACTTATGTTGTGGATATGGTAGACATTCTATAGAATTGGCAGAAAGAGGATTTGATGTAACTGGAGTAGATTTGACAAAACATTATCTCGAGTATGCAAAAGAAAGAGCTGATGAAAAAGGTCTAGATATCGAGTTCGTCCAGGACGATATGAAAGAATTTAAAAGAGGTGAAAGTTTCGACGTAGTTCTGAACATTTTCACTTCATTTGGATTTTTCGAGGATGAAAGAGAAAATTTGAAAGTCCTTGAGAATGTTTATGGATCTTTGAGACCGGGTGGAAAATTTGTTCTCGATGTCATGGGTAAAGAGATAATAGCTAGGATTTTCAAAGAGAAAGATTGGCATGAAACCGAAGATGGATTCGTATTGATGGAAAGAAATGTAGAAAGAGATTGGACCTGGTTAAATAACAGGATGATTAAGATTGAAGATGATGGTATAGAGGAAGTAGAATTTTCACATTGGTTGTATACCTCAAAAGAACTGAAAAACATGTTAAAAGACGTCGGTTTTGAATCCGTAGTATCATATGGGGGCTATGATGGTAAACCATATGATAAAGATTCTGAGAGACTTGTTGTCATTGGGCAAAAATAAATTTTTTTCTATTTTTAAGAAACCTGTATATACTCGAATAATCATCTAGTTATTTAGTTAAATAAATGGGGGATATGAATATGAAAGATAGATCTGAAGTTGAATACAAAGAATTAGAAGAAGAATTACTATCAACGATACGTTTCGATATGTTGGATCGTAATGAGATCTATCCTATGCTTGAAAAGATAAAAGAGGAAGCTGGTGACTATATTTGTGGTCCACCTTTTATCATATACCATTGGGGAACAGGTGTAGATAATGGATATGATGTAGAGGTTGGATATCCAGTGTTAGAGGAAGTATATTCTGATGAAATAGACACTTATGAATTAGAAGATGTTGATGTGATTTCTTACACTCATTATGGTGATTATGATGATGTGAGAGGAAGTTACCAAAAAATATCAAAATACATGAAAGACCATGGATTGATACCCATGCCTCAGAGTAGACAGATACTTCTCAAGGAGAATCTAGATAATCCAGATGATAATGTGATGGAGATACAGTTGTTCGTCCATAATTGGGATGAAAGATTAGAGGAAGGACTTGACGAGATACTTGGAGAAGAAGAAAGGAATATTATAATGAAAGGAAGTGAAAACATAAATTTTGATTCTACATGGGAAGAACGTTTTGACTGGGTCGTATCTACCATGGAAAGATTAGAAGAGAGAACAGATGAATTTCAGAGGTATCAGATAGTATCATGCTGTGCAGATCATTTTTCTGAACGGAGGATAGAAGATCTGAAATATATATATTTAAAAAATCATGACATGGATGAAGTTTTAGAAGCTATGAGTGAGGATACAGGATGGTATGAGAAACCTCTCAGAGAAGGAAATACGATATTCAGTAGAAAAAATCCTTACGATAAAGAAAGTTATGAAAACGCTGAGAATGATGAAGAAAGAAAAAGAGCATATTGTCACTGTGGAATGATCAGGGATAGATTAAATAAAGTTCCATCTACTTATTGTTACTGTGGATCTGGATGGTATCGTCAGATATGGGAAGGTATCACGGGAAAACCGATCAAGATAGAATTATTGAAATCTCTTACAAATGGAGATGATGAGTGTAAGTTTGCTATTCATCTTAATCTTCAATAATCTGATTTGAGCTTTAAAGATAAGGATATCTCAAAGTAATTTTAAATTCTATTATAAATAGGAGGGGTTAATCATCGATAAAGAGGGAGAATTTTCCTGGAGGGAATGGAAAAGCTATGCATTATCATTGATCTGGAGTCCATTACTTATTGCTCAGATAATATTGGTTTTATTACTCAGTTACGTAAACGATTCTGGTAATGATGTAATATTTTGGACTGGATGGAGTTTATGGTTCATCTCTGTAATATTTGCGATCCTTCCGATGATCTTATTGAAAAGAAGTGGAGGAGTGAAGAAAGGTGATAGTTATGTCAAAACCACAAAGCTTGTAGATACTGGTATATATGCAATAATCCGCCATCCACAGTACACTGCGGGACTTCTTTTCAGTCTTGCTTTAATACTTATTTCTCAAACTGTATTAGTTACTATTCTTGGAATATTCACTATTATACTTGTTTATATCGATATCTACATTGCTGATAAATATGAGATCAAAAAGTTTGGTGGAAAGTATAAAGATTATATGAAAAAAGTGCCTAGAACAAATTTTGTATTGGGGATGATAAGATATATCACCCGTAGAAACAGGAATAGAAGTTTTCATTCACAACATGCAAAGTAAATGTTTTAATCAAACGATCGACCTATCAACATCTATGGTAAGTAATGAAGAATTAATCCAGGATGCCTTATCTGTCGTAAATCCAAAGAAAATAGATGAATCTGAGATGGGTGGAGTAGGCTGTGCTCTTATTACAGAGAAAGGTAACATATACAAAGGAGTCTGTATCGACACCCCTTCAAGCATGGGTTTCTGTGCTGAGCATAATGCTATTGGCTCTATGATAACTGCAGGTGAGTACAAAGTTGAAAAGATAGTCGCAGTCTGGAAAGACGAAGATGATGAAGTCTATATTCTATCACCCTGTGGAAGATGTAGGGAATTCATGTACCAGACCAATAAAAAGAATCTAGAAACAGATGTTATTTTGGATAAAGATAAAGTCGTTAAGTTGAAAGAATTACTTCCTTACGCAGGCTGGTACAAAAAACAAGAGTAACTTTCATTTCTCTAGAACATATATGATCCAGGGAGCGATCTCAGTTTCATTTATCCATCTGTAAGGTTCGTCTTCTTTGCCATATGTTTTATGGAATCTGATCAGTCCTAAACCACTTTTCTCAAATAGATCTCTATAATCTTCATCGAACCAGATTATATCTTCAACAGGTCTCCTATCTTCCACATCTTTCATTATTATCTTGACCTTGTCACCACTCTCAGCATCTTCATTTTCAGGAAAATCTTTAGTCGAAAACGAAGCCCATTCGTGCATGTAGATATCAGGTGTGGAATCCAGTAAGATTATTTTTCCATCTTCCTTTAAGAGTTCTTTCAAGCCTTTAAGAAGTTCTATCCTATGAGATACATCAGGGATATTATCGAAAGTAAAAGCAGCCAAAATCAGATCAAAATGATCCTTCTCTAATTGACTGAAATCACCATCATCTATAAGATGATATTCACCATTCGGATCGAGTTCACGTGCCTTTTCGATCATTGTTTCAGAAATATCAATACCGATGGTTTCAAAACCCTGTTCTTCTAAAAATCTGGTGGAACGACCAGTACCGCATCCGAAATCCAGAGCTTTGTTTCCCTCTACATGATCTGATATTATATCAGGTAGGTCTCTGTATGCAAGGTAATAATCGGCTGGAAAGTCGAGTTTAGAATATGCTTCTATTCTTTTATCATCTTCATATACGTTCTGAAATGACATCTCGATTGATTCAATGAGAGCTTATATAAAAAGATTATTTTAATAGTATTAATAAATCCTTTTAGAAAGGGTTATATCATCGATTATCGTATCTCTTTCGGTTAAAATGGATAAGGATAGTTTAAGAGAATATGTCCAGAGAAAAGGGAAGGGTGAAAGGACAGTAAACAGGATAGCAAATACTGTTTCTAAATTTGAAAAATATTTACCGGATGATAAAACAGTCGATGATACTGATCCAAAGGACCTTTTTGGATTTCTAGAGATGTATACTACAAAATATGTTACTAAATATAATCTGAATCACCTTAGAGCATATTACAGGTCAACAGATAATGAGAAAATGGAAAAAGCGGTTAAAGAAAGTGAATACAGGTATACACCTCCGTACAAATTAAGTGAATTCTACGATATCGATGAAGAACATATTGAAAGATTAGAAAAAGAGGGAATAAAAACAAACAACCAGTTATTGAAAAAGGCTGAAACATCAGAAGATAGAAAGGAATTGTCTGAAAGGACAGGAATACCTCTCGAAGTGATAGAAAAATTGACAAAATTATCAGATCTATCTAGGATATTTGCAGTTAAAGCGATTAGGGCTAAACTTTACTACTATGCTGGTGTGGATACTGTTGAAAAAATATCCAAGAGGAGTCCTACCGAATTCAGAGAGATGATCGAGGAATATGTGGAAAATAGTGATTTTCCTGGTGAACCTACATTACAGAAAGAAGCAGAGTTCACTGTAGATTTTGCGAATAAATTACCGAAAAAGATTAAGTTTTAGTTAAAAAATGGAGAAGAAATGTTAGATATCATAGATTTCGAGGAAAAACATATTGAAGACGCTGCTGGTCTTTTTGTAGAATCATATGAAAATCAAAGGCAAAAAGTTCCTTTGATCCCTGAAAGAAAGGATATTTTTGAAGAAGTAAGCACTGCATTGAGAAAAAATATAGAAAATCCTGGAGTAGCAGCATTTCAAGATGATGAACTGGTTGGATATATCATAGAAAATGCTAGAGCAGATAATTTTATGAGCAAACCTACAACGTTTAGTTTGGGTCTATATGCCCACTGTTCTGTTGAAGATAAGAAAGAAATGATCTACCAGCAGATATATAAAGAGATATCAGATATCTGGGTCAAGGACGGATATCATACTCATATATTCAGTATCTGGGCTCAGGATGAGGATTTAACTTTCAATTTTTTCAGATTAGGATTTGGTATGACACATTTTGAACTGTTAAGGGATCCATCATATATTGATGTAAATATCCGTGATATCTCTTATAGAATATTGGAAGATATGGAACCTATCAGAGAAATAGATAAACAACATCACGATTTTTACTATACCGCACCTCTATTTTGGTTACCACCAGATGAATATTCATATGAAGAAGAGATAGATGGAGAGATAATCGCAGCCTTTGATGATGACAAGCCAATAGGTTACATACATCTGAAAAAGAACGAAGCTGAAACCTGGTTGATGACTGATGAGGAAACATGCAGGGTGAAAGGAGCTTATACTGATCCAAAATACAGAGGCATGGGGATTGGAAAAGGATTACTTCAGAAAGCAGTTGAATGGGCAGCAAATGATGATTTTAAAAGACTGTATGTTGAAGGAGAATCTGCCAACATCTACGGTGGAAATTTCTGGATGAAACATTTTACTCCTGTAGTTTATACAGTTAGAAGATGTATAGATGAACGAATTTAAGCATCTTCATTTTTGTATAACTAGATTAGTTGGTTTTATATCTCTATAGATAATACGGAAACTAGAAGTGGTTATCGATGAGATCATTTGACCTTAAGTATGGTGTTAATCCTCGTCAAGAAAATGCTAAGATATACATGGAAGATGAGAATGATTTTCCGTTTGAAATATTGAATGGGAAACCTGGGTACATCAATTTTATGGATGCTTTGAATTCATGGCAGCTGGTTAAAGAATTAAGGACATCCTTAGACATGCCTTCTGCTGCATCTTTCAAACACGTGAGTCCAGCTGGAGCAGCTGTTGGTAAACCATTGAGTGAGTCACTCAAGAAGACCTATTTTGTTGAAGATATAGATTTATCTCCTTTAGCGACTGCTTATGTTAGGGCTAGAGGAGCAGATAGAGTTTCTTCCTTCGGTGATTGGGCTGCACTCAGTCATGAAGTAGATATATCGACTGCTAAAGTTCTAAGAAAAGAGGTTTCTGACGGTATAATTGCTCCTGGATATACAGAAAAAGCATTGAATATATTGAAAAAAAAGAAGAGTGGAAACTATAATATCATTGAGATGGATGAAAACTATTCTCCGGAGGGAAATGAAACTAGAGATATATTTGGTGTTAAATTCGAACAACAGAGAAGAGATGAAGTACCTAGTTATGATGATCTAAAAGAGATAGTTACAGAGAATAAAGAATTACCTGAAGATGCAGAAAGAGACCTAGTGATATCGATGATTACCTTGAAGTACACGCAATCTAACTCTGTTTGCTACGTTTACGATGGTCAAGTGATAGGAAATGGTGCTGGACAACAATCTAGGATACACTGTACAAGATTAGCTGGAGATAAAGCAGAAAAATGGTTCTTGATGCAGCATCCAGATGTCTTGGATTTGAAGTTTAGAGATGGGGCAAAAAGATCGGAGAAAGACAATGCTGTAGATAATTACCTTAGAGATGATTTAACGGATAAAGAATTAAAGTACTGGAAAAAATCTTTCAAAGAAGTACCCGAAAGATTAAGCAAAGAGGAAAAAGAAGAATGGTTATCCCAGTTTGACGATGTCTGTTTAGGTTCTGATGCATTCTTTCCATTCAGAGATAATATAGATAGAGCACATCAGAGTGGTGTGAAATACATCGTACAGCCAGGCGGATCTATAAGGGATGATGTTGTGATCGACGCTTGCAATGAATATGATATGGTCATGGCCTTTTCAGATATGAGGTTATTCCATCATTGAAGGGATCACCCTTTCAGCAATGATATAGTCACTCTGAATCGATCCGAAAATACTCTAAAATCATCTATCCTTACCTCAACGTCATCAAGGTCCATGTGTTTCAATTCAAATGGAAACTTATTGAAATCAGATACTGAGTCGAATTGAAAAGTTAAAGTTTTTATTTCTTCGTGGTCCATCCCCCCTAAAGCTGAGATTCTTGTAAATTCTTGGGAAGAGGACTGTAGTCCTTCTTCAATGGTGTTTTCTATTTCAGTGATAGCCTCCCTTACATCTCTGGGTTTGATGACATTACTATCGCCTGATTTTTCTTCCATCTTTTTTAGGTTCTCATATATCTTATCGATGAGCTCCTTGTTATCCCAGGGTTTCTCAATAAAACTGTGAACTTCAGCTTTGTTGATAGCTTCCTTAGCTATGTCGAGATCTGAATATCCCGTTATAAGCATCCTTACTGTCTGTGGATACTTATCCTTGATTTTACTAAGAAGTACAGTACCGTTAGTTCCTGGAAGTTTTTGATCAGTAATTATCAGGTCATATCTCCTTTCTCTTAACTCTTTTTCTGCTTCCTCTGCTGTTTCTGTTGTTGTAACTGCGCAATCAAATTGATCATTATTCTTCAGCAATTCTTTAAGAAGATCAAGTATACTCTCATCATCATCTACAACTAAAATTGTGTAGAAATCTGCTGGAGACGAAGCTACGGTATCATTCGTTGGACTCATCATTTATTATATGGATTAAAGACCGTTATATACCTTTTTATGGATATCTAATTGATTCAAAAAAGATTCATTTGTTTTTGAGAAAAATAACATTTATATAAAATATCTGACCTTTCTTAACAAGTATTTAATTCGATTCATTGATCTAGGTGGTAAATTTTGAATATCAATGAGAACAGTATTGCTCGAGGTGTAAATCATCCCTGAAGAAGAAGAGGAACCCGATTTTTTCAAATTCAAATTTGGAGAAGAAGAGCCCTCCGAAACTGAAGAAGAGGATCATATCGAAGAGGAAGAGCAGGAAACAGTAGCTGAGAGGATGGATGATCAGGATATACAGATCTTGATCAAAGGTGAACTAGATAATTCGTTAAATAAGTTGATAGGCTCTAATAAAGTTGCTTATTGTGCTTTGATCAATAACAGGAAACAGATAATTCATGAAAAAGCCGATGAATATGAAGGAGGATTATCTGCTGAAACATATTATTCTGTTTACAATGCGTTAGGTTTTGATAGTGAGAAGAAGGTAAATTATATATCTTTGAATACTGAGGATTATGTTCATATTATCACTAGGCTTAGTGATGAGTATTATCTAGTATCTAAGGTTTACGAGAAAGAAGATGAGCAAAGCATAGCTCAATATATGGATATATTAGTTAAGTTCTTGAAGAGGAATTGGTTGACAAAACACGATAAAATTTTCAAGCTAAAGAAAAAGTACAAAAAGTCTAAAATGTAAGTAATATCCTTTCAATATTCTTATTATAAATGCTTATTTTGACATCCATATAGTGACATTTTTGTCATTTTTTTGAGTTGGAGATGAAAATAGATGGTTTTAATTTAATTAAGAGAATCTATGGTTTTAATATTTTAGAAAAAAATCAACATATAATATTTTTATATCTTCAACTTAATTTGATAATCTAATATTAGGGTGACAGACAGCTGAATGAAATGTATTCTATTTTTAGATACTTTCATAATATCATAATAAATTAATTTTCATATTCAAAAGTATTAAATATATTCCTCAAATCACATTTCAAGAAGGTAAGGCTAATGACAGCAATCGTTACAATAGTATTAGAATCAGATAACGATGATATCAAAATGAATCTAGACCCTGATGATTATATTAAAGAGATATTGGAAAGATGCTTAGACTATTGGTTGATAGAAGATAATTTTGATAGTTATAGATTAGTAAAGGGTAATGAAATCTTAAGAAACGAAGAAAAAGTAATATCTTCTGGAATTACAAAAAATGATGTATTGAAATTGATGACGATTGAAGAAATAAAAAGTAATTTTTCGGAAGAAAGTAAATCAGAAAAAAAACGAAAGATGACAGTTAGTCAACAAATAGAAAAATCCAAGAATTGGTTGAAAAATAATATCGGAATAGATAAAGAGAATATAGAACTATTTAACAAGAGTTTCGATGATGGATTCAGTGTATATACGTTCAGTAGTAAGATAAAGCAAGATGCATATTTAACTGTTAAAATGGATGGGGCAGAAGTAATTGAATATAAGCCTTCTAAGATGAAATTCTCTTTAGAGGAGTGATATGATTATAGAGTTATTGATTAGGTGTAAAGATGTGGAAAGTACCATCAAAGTAAAAGTTCAAAGTGATGATACTGTAAAAGACATAATAAATCTGATTTCAGAATATCTGGATTTAACATTAGAATGTCATAAATTATTTTTTAATGGGATAAAAATGTCTCCTGATAAAAATATACATCATTACAGTATTTCGAACGGTGATTTACTTCTCTTTTCTAAATCTAATAATAAAAATGTATTTTTTAGCAGTATACAGCCTGATCGAAACGATACAGTATCAGCAGAAAAATGGTTAGTGAGTAATATTGGATTGTCAGAGGATGAATTGAAACTGGAAACATATAAGAAAGAAGATGAAAAGGTAAATATTGTTTACAGATGTGATGATTTGAATTACAAATTAAGATTGTCTAATAGTATAGTAGAGGAATACGATGTTTATGAATAATAATAGGTGTAACCATGTTAAAAATTCGAGATAGAAGGACAGGTAATGAAAGGGAACTATATGTAATAGATGCTCACCATCATATTGGGGAAGAAAGCGATGGAAAACAGAATATACCTATTGGAAACAATGGAAGTTATGAATTTTCTAAGAAAATAAAAAATGATCTTGAGGATAGGTTAAATACTACTGAATTTAGATATCATATATTACCTGATTCAAAAAAAACAAAGAAAGAATTCCCACATGGTTTATTTGACCAATTTGTAGTTTTTCCAATGAAAGATAATTTTAGGGGTGAAGGTGAATTTATGTATTCAAAATCCAATGAAAACATATGGGAATGGACAAGTTCTGATTATCATAATGAAAGACTGTTGGGTTTTGGTAGGGTAGATCCAACAGATATAGATACAGCTAGAAAAGAATTTAAGAAATTTTCAACGGAATATAGTTTTCTAGGCTTAAAAATACATCCTGAATCTGAAAAAATAACCTTGGATTCTAAAGAGATAATCCAGTTGTATATTGACTGTGCCAGATTAAACATACCTATAATATTCCACACAAGTTATTCTTCAGATGTGAGAGAGATTCATAGAGGTGTGAATAGAACTATTGAGATGCTGATAGAAAACAGATTAGAGGAGTATATAAGTCAATTAAAGATAATCATCGGTCATTACGATTACATGAAATCTGAGACTTTCAGGTATTTAAGTCATCCTTCGATTTATGCAGAGTTATCTGGTTTAAGATCGGTAAAAAAATTTTTAGAAAAAGCTAAAGAAGAAATACAGTTAGCTAGATTTACAAATAATACCCTGAAAAAATTTGAAAAGGATCATGAAGAATATTTAAAGGATAAGTTTTGGGAACTATTTGATGTATCTACTAATTGGTCTAGCAAGATAATGATCGGAAGTGATCATCCGTTTTTACCGATGGAAAACATTGTCCATTTCATGGAAGTGATTCTGAATTCAGACCTTTCGAACTATTTAACATTAACAGAGATACAAAAGATATTGGGAAAAAATATTCTTGATATACTTCTTGTAAAATATGAACCAAAATTGTCTGTAATCAATGATGGAAGATCAAAAGTTAACTCGCATGAGTGTAAGGTAGATCAGATTGGTTATATATTGAGTAGAACTGAGTCTATTGATGATGATATATCTTTGAATAGCATCGAGAAAATAGTAGAAAAGGATCCATCAGGTCATGAAGAGAATAAGAGGATTTCAACAGAAAATTTGAATAAAGCCCTAAGAAAAGCAAGAAAAGCTGAAATTTTGGCTAAAATATTAGTTGAAAAAACCGATGATATAGAAGAGGACATGAAGAATAAAATTTATCGAAAATGTGAAGATGGTAAATATATAGAAGCTATAAAAATGGTAAAAGAAATTTAAAGGGGTTTATACTCCAAATAGATCTATATCATCTTCATCGATATCATCCACTGCTTCTTCACTGTTTTTACTTTCATCGTTATCATCTATGACTTCACTTTCTTTATTAACTTCGTATTCTGTTTTTGGTAGATCATTGAATTCTTCTTCTGTTGTTTTTGATTTTCTTGATTTTATTATATATACGAATCCACCTATTATAAGTGTCAGTAGGATTCCGCTGATCAATATATATGAAAAGATCGGTTCATCGTTTGATTTTTTAACAGATACCTCAAATGTTTTTTCTTTTTTATTAGTTCCATCAGTTATCACCACTTTAATGTCATGTTCACCTTTTTCCAAATCAGGTTTGATCTCTGGGCCTTCTCCTATTTTACTGTCTTCGTCGTACCATAATATAGTGAGATTATCGTTGTTACAATCATTTACTTCGACTTTCAGTTTACTCGTTCCTTTGATCACACTTGGTACATCTACATTCTCTAATGTGGGAGGATAGTTGATATTTGTCACAATTTGGAAAGTTGTGAAATTACTGTTACCTAAGTTATCAAATGCCTTTAATTTGAACTTATAAGTTGAATTATCCCTTAATGTGTAAAGAAACTCCTTAGATTTAATATCGGATTTTATCAACTTCTCTTCAAGGCCATTGATATTATAAAGATCGAATCGATCATTTCCGCTGTAATCGTTAGATTTCCAGATCATTTTGTATGTTAGATTATCTTTTTCTTTGATTGTATGTTTCCCTAAATATGTTAAATCAGGACCTTTGTTGTCTAAGAATGTGGAAACTTTACAGGTTTCTGAAACTTGGCCATGAGTTGTTACGAATTTTACGAATATCGATTTTTCACCATAATCACTTGAGATCTCATAGCTAATTTGGTCAGAATAAGGTTTGATTGAACAAGGTGTAAAATTACTGTTTTCGGAAATCATAACTTTATTTATGGTATCAATATCATCTTGAGCTTCTAAAGATATATTCACAATTGAATTGGAAGTCAAAATTTTGTTTATATCAGCTTCACCACTTGGGTTTTTTAGATCAACAAATATAGATTTATTTAATGAAATTATTTTTGATTCCTCAGAATCCTTGAATTGACAGTGGATAGTATATTTTCCACTACTATATGGCATCGTATAATTATACTTATCATTGTACTCAATCCACCCGGTAGAATCATTGCTAAAATCATCGTTAAGAGATATCCTCATGAAAGCAGGATTATCTTCTCCAACCGTATTAATATTTATAGGTATTAATCTTTGTAATGACCAGTTTTCACCTTTATTTACTTCTAATTCGATCTCCATATCTAATTTGTTTAAAGTAAAGTTTACAGTTTTTTTAGTTATATGACCGCATGAATCTATAGCTTTAATTGATATATCATATACTTTTTCCTCGGATATAAGATATGAAGTATTTTTACCTAGATTTATCCATGGATTTTTGTTAATTTTAATCTTATATGAATCGATAGCAGTAATAGAATCATTCCCAGTCCATTTTACAGTTACTTTGTCTGATGCGATGTGGTTATCAGACGGAGAAAGGATATCTAGTTCAGGATAACTCCTGTCGACTGTGAAATTAATCAGGGAATCACAAGAATTACCTGCTTTGTCTTCAGCTATAACTATGACAGAATGTTTTCCCTCGTTGAATAATTTTGTAAAAGAGGTGTCAAGACCGATATTTTGTACTGGATCTTCATCTAGTTTGATCTTGTAATTTTTAATATCGGTTATAGTGTCGCTTCCAGTCCAATTGATTGTTATATTGTTTCTATTAACGAATTCATTAGTGGGTGAGAGAATATCCAGTTCTGGAGGGCTTTTATCTATAGTAAAATTGATAACAGAATTATTTGTATTATCTGCTTTATCCTTAGCTGTAATTTTTACTGAATGTTTTCCTTCTGAAAAGGATTCAGAATAGGATGTATTCAAATTCATATTTTTTACTTCATTATTGTCAATTTTAAGATAGTAATCTTGTATAGATGTAGTCCTATCTTCACCTTCCCACTTGATCGTAATTTGGCTGTGATTAAATAATGAATTGTTATTTATATTTGTTATATCGATTGAAGGCTTATCGGTGTCTACCTTGATATCGATTGATTCAATTGTTATGAGTCCAGCATTGTCTATGGCTTTGATTTGTATATTATGTAATCCTTTTTTAAAAGAACATGAAATATTCCTGATATCACCATTAAAAAACCATCCAGAATTGTCAATATTTACCCCATATCTGTATATTCCTGTGTTATTATCACTACTATTCCATTTTATTTCAATCTCTTTTGAGTTTAGTATAGAATTATTTTTTGGTGATATTATTTCAAGTTCTGGAGAAGATGTATCGATAGTAAAGGATATTTTATCTAAAGATGTATTATTGTATCGATCAAATGCTTTGACAGTCACATTATGTTTTCCATCTTTCAAGTTATTAAAATCAAAGGATTCATTGTAGCCTACGTTTATCCATTCCTTATCATCTAAATTAATAGAATAATGACTTATACTAGATTCTGAATCATACCCCTCCCATTTAACAGTTAGATCTGAAGTTGTGATTATATCTTCACCACCCGGTTTTGTTATGTCAACTGTTGGAGATAGGTGATCTCCTATCTTGAAATTAAATTCAGAGGTTATTTTGCATTTACCGTTTATATCGTAAGCTTCTATAACAAATTTATAAGTACCGTTTATAGAATAAGTTGTATTGTAGTAAAAGATTTCATCTATTTTCTGCATTTCATATTTGCCGGTGATAGGAGTTGTGAAGTTAATACTTGCATTTTTAATTTCTATATTATCATGGATTGCTGCAGAGATATTGACTGGGTTATATCTTAATTGCTTATCTGGATATACCTCGATATTTTCAATTGAAGGTTGTATATTATCGATTACATCGAAAGTTTTTATTTCTGTAGAGTTTTCGTTTTCACTACAATCTGTTGCATTTATTTGATATGATAGTTCAGTAGCATTATCCCATATCAGTATATTTTTATTTTGATCATCATTCATCTTCACTGTATTTTGATATGAGTAATCTTCTTTAGAAACCATTTCATAAAATAGATGTGAAGTGTTAACTTTGTGGTTATCAGTTATAGATGCATTCACTTTGAAGTATTCACCTGTTTTTGGTAATGAGATTGTTTGATCCTCTATTTGAGGGGGTACCTCATCGATCATTTCAAATTCAAATTGTGTAGTTCTGTTAAGATTATCATTTGTATCGTTGGCAATAATTTTGAATGTAAAAGTCCCAGGAACGTTATACGAGCGATTAAGGTACCAGTCGTTATCTGTTCCTCTATTCATGCTTAAATTCAAATTAGGATTATCAGGAATGTATATATTCATCCAAACTTTGTTAGTTTCTAGATCCTTAACTGTACAACTTATATTGACGGGAAAATCTAAGTTCTGAGTATTTGGTGTAATATTTATGTTTTTGATTACTGGAGGTTGTTCATCGATCGGTATCATCAATGGATAACTATCATTATTGTTTGAACCAATAGTGTAATTATCGTTTCCTATCCCATCTCCATCCGGGTCGTTTCCTACGTAATCTGACCAGTAGTTCCCATGTGTACCATTGTCCCAGATGTTATTTCCGATATCATTTCCATTTACGTTAATCTGATTCACAAAGTTATTGTGATGGAATAAATTGTTATCTGGATAAGATCTAAATAGAGTACCGTAAGGATTACCATTGATTGTGTTATGGATTATAGTATTGGAATCTGAACCATCTAACTCCAACCCGGTTTGATTATTATTTTCAATGGTATTGTTCTCTAACAAATTGTTATTAGAATTGATTAACTCCAACCCGGTTTGATTATTATTTTCAAT
>CAZEXI010000001.1:0-23522 GCA_964516805.1 uncultured Thermoplasmata archaeon | reverse complement strand
CCAGGAGGTGGACCAGAACATGAATAAGATAGGTAAATACCTGAATTCTCATTTTCAAAAATATTATTATTGTTAATTACTCCTTGTTTAGAAGCATATAAAATGATCCCAGAATTTGAAAAATAAAAATTACCATTTCCTCCTGAAGCATTATATAAATTACAATTCTCGATCACAAAATATTCTCCAGTCACATTGCCAACATAAACACAGTATCCATGGCCACCTCCATCGATAGAATAATTGTCCAATACATAAGGATCATTTTCAGTACCGTTACCATCCCATACAGATTCGTTGAAATCGGTATCGTTATCGACTCGGACAGGTGCATGAACAGTGTAGTTACTGTCTTTTTTATTTTCATCACTGATCACTTTACTCTGCCCTGTATTTACAAACGGAGTGATCATAGAAAAGATCAATAAAGCAATTGTCATTATTGAAATTACATTTTTAAACTTCTTCGATTTAATTTGTTTCCTTACCATCCATATCGCTTCCTTAATTATTTATTATATTATAATTATTCAAGATTAGTTCACCAATAATTCTTGGGATTTAATATTTATGGATTGACAAAAGAAGATTTATAATTAAGTCTGCAACCAAACATAGGTTTTATCATTCATTCCGTTGTATTGAACTCCTATGATTTCTTTTTCTACTAATCTATTGGTCTCTTTCGAAAGTTCTTCTAATTCAATCGAAAACCCTTTTTCATCTCTAAGGTAATTGTAAGCTTCATTCAAACTAGCTTCATCTAGATCTTTATATACATTCTTAATTACCGTCTCTTTATCCATATCTGTTTCTTCAATAGATAGCTCAACTTCACTTTTTATTTCGTTATTCATCCCATTGTTTAGCTTTTTCTTGTATATATAAAATCCAGTTCCTCCAGTCAACGATAAAATACTGCAAATACCTAAAATTAAAATCCATGGTATTCCTGATCTAACTCCTCCTTTTTCAACTTCTATTGTTTTTGATGAACTAATAGTATGATTTCCATCAGAGGCGATGACAGTGATATTATATTCACCTGGCTCGAGATCAGGAATATAATGATATCTATCACAGACTTTAATTCCATCTACTAACCAGCTAATATTCACAGAATCGTTCTTTCGGTCATAAATCTCAGCCCTGCATTCAACACCCTCATTTAAATTCCATTTATCTGGTAGATGTATGTATTTAAAATCTGGAGGATAATCAACATCAGTTTCAATAGTAAAATTGATGCTATTTTTATTACCAAATTCATCAAAACCTACAATTTTCACGGTGATTGTTTTATTATCTGAGAAATTATAGCTTGTTTTGTTTGTAGTGATATTTTCAGCTAAAATACTCTTTTCAGAGTTGTTATAACTATAATAAACATCAAAACTTGTTGTCTCTGAATCATCGGTAGAAATCCATGTCAAATTTCCTTTCAATTCATCGAGATCGATTATTTTTGACATCCCACTATAATTCAACTCTGGACCTTTTACATCTAAAAAGGTAGAGATGTTATAAATTGGAGATTTTTGACCATGTTCAGAGATAAACCTGTAGTATAGAATATGCTTGCCATGTCTATTTTCTAAAGTATAATTTAAGTCATTTTCATAGTCGAAAATTTTAGGATCAGATAGATTTTTTTCATTACTGATAGCCAAGGAATCAATAGATTCATATGGGTCTGAACAATTTATATCAAGATATAATACACCATTTCCGACACTTTTATTTAGAATACTGATTGACCCTTCAGGTTCAGAAACATCCAATATTATTTCTTTTCTATAAACATCAGAAACTCTTCCAAATTCGTCTTTTATTTGAATATTAACAGTGTGTTTTCCCTCTTTATCAGGTAATCTTATCTTGGAATTGGATTCAAACGTATGCCAATTTGAACTATTTATATTTTCAGTATATGTTCTCATGTACAATATTTTCCCAACATTGTTTGTGGGAGTTATATTTAAGGATAATCTCCGATTCGATGTCCACTTACGATTATTATTTATTTTAAGAACCATAGATGGCGGACTAGTATCGATGGTAAAATTAATACCCTCTATATCATAGTTACCAGCTATATCAATAGCTTTTATTCTTATTTTATTTTCACCATCTTTTAAAGTCATTTCATAAAAATCATTTTTATCGATATCTTTCCAACCATTGTCATTGACACTGATTGAATATCTTAAAATTTTACTATAAATATCAGAACATTCCCAAGTACAATTGATACAACTGTGACCGTAGACGCTTTCTTTATTAGGTGATATAATCTTTAAATCAGGCTTAGAAGTATCTATATTTACTGTAATATTTTCTGAATTGTAACGATAACTCTTGTCATATGCTTTTATAATTATATCATGAGACCCTTCTGGTAAGCTTAGGTTATAATAACTCTCATCGACAATTAGCCACGAATTATAATCTACTTTTATTTTATAATGGGATATTCCACTCCCAGTGTCATTAGCGGTCCATCTTAGTTGAATATCATTAGAATTATGATAAGAACGATCTACAGGTTTATTTATCTTGATTGTAGGTTTTTCACTATCAACGATGATTTGAATGCTGTGGGTTTGAGAATTGTTAGTTCTATCTACAGCTCTCACAGTTATCATATAAGAACCATCTTCTAGAGTCAGATTATAATTATCATTTAAACCAACTTTTTTCCATCTGTTTTTTACCTTGATCTGATAAGATGATATGCCAGACAGTTCATCTTCACCCATCCATTCAATTTTAAAATTATTTTTTTCTATTATCTCATCATTAGAAGGAGCTGTTATCTGTATAAAGGGGGATGTCCAATCTATAGTAAAATTGATAATATCTGTAGAATATAGTCCTATTTTATCATAAGCTTTGACTTTTATTTTATGCTTTCCTTCGGAAAATTCTGAAATATAGGAATTGTTTAAGCCGACATTCATCCAATTATTATCGTTAACCTTGATTTCATGATGCTCTATACCTGAGCCATAAGGGTCATTACTTTCCCACTTTATCTTAATTTTTTTATCAGAATTATACGATTCTTCCATAGGTTCTGTGATAATAACTGACGGGGATTTAGTATCAACAGTGAAATTTAACGAGTTGATTGATATATGTCCAACTTGGTCTAAGACTTTGATCCTTACATTGTGATATCCATTATTCAAATTACAGATGTAAGAAGTATTTTTACCAATATTTATCCACTTTTTACCATCGATACTTATTTTATGTGTTTCAACGGAAGTTCCTATATCGGTCGTATTCCAAGATATAGTTATTTTATTTTCATCAAGAATATCATTTTCTTTGGGTGATATAGTGATTATAGAAGGTGGTTTATTATCAACAGTAAAATTATCTGATAACATCTTTGAATTATTTGCTTTATCTATTGCTTCTATACAAATGGTATGGTTGCCATCATTTAATTCTTCTTTATATTCTTCAGAAAGGCCAACATGAATCCAGTTTTTTGAATCAAATTTAATCCTGTAATTTTTAATTCCAGAAGTATTATCATTTCCGGACCATTTGAAAGATATCAATTCTTTATCCACTAATAGACTCTTTTTTGGGTCATTTATAATCAAATCAGGTTTAATGGTATCTATAGTGAAATTTACCTTTTTAATAGCTGAATAATTCACGTTATCAATGGCCTTAATTTGAACGATATGAAATCCTTCATCAAGACTAAAATTTTTACTCGTATTTGACCCCACATTTGACCAAGTATTGTTATCCAATTTTATTTCATAACGATCGATTCCAGAGCTATGATCTGATCCATCCCACCTTACAGTCAAATTGTTTTTATTTAGGTATGAGTTATCTGTAGGGTTTCTGATTTTGAGATATGGGCTCCATAAATCCACCCAAAAACATATAGATTTAATTCTAAAATTTCCTAGTTCGTCATATGATTTAACTCGGAAAGTATGTTTGCCATCTGTAACATTACAATTAAAAGAATAATTTAACCCTATATTTATCCAATCAGTATTATCTATTTTGACCTCAAAGTGATCAATATTTGAAATAGTGTCATTTGAAATCCATCGAAATGTTGTATTCTTTTTTGTTAAGGTGGCATTGTCATTTGGAGAAGTGATTTCTAGATTAGGTCCAGTTGAATCGATTAAAATAGTTACAGATGTAGTATTTACATTCATAGCTTTGTCAATAGACCTAACAAAGATACAATGAACTCCATCAGATAAATTAAGGTTATAACTATTGTTTTTACCTACGTTTTTCCATGTGTTGTTATTAGTTTTTATTTCGAAATAATTGAGTCCAGAAGTAGGATCTGTACATACCCAATCTACTGAAATATTATTTTTTGAAAAATGAGTATTGTTTGAAGGTTCAGTAATCTTTAAAGAAGGAGGCATAAAATCGACTGTGAAATTTACTGAATTGATTATAGTCCGATTTATCTTATCAACTGCTTTTAGATAAATCGTATGATTTCCTAAAGACAGATCAGTTTTATATGTTGTATTGAGACCTTGATATGTCCAATTATCTTTGTCTATCTTGACTTCATAATATTTGATTCCAGAACCTTTGTCGGAACCGTTCCATTTAATTTTTATAGAGCTGTTTGAGTGATACTCGTTGTTTTTAGGATAAATAACGTTAAGAGAAGGTTTAGTTACATCGATAGTAAAATTTGAACTTTTAATAATATGATTACCAGCTTCATCCACTGCTTTGACTTTGATTGTGTGGTATCCTTCATTTAATTGTACAAGTTCTGATGTATTCAAACCTACATTATACCAATCATTTTCATCTATTTTTAGTTCGTAATGAGTGATCGAACTAAGAGTATCATTACCAGTCCATCTAATTGATATCTTTTTCTTTTTGAGTATTTTGTTATTTTCTGGATATTTTATATTAAGAGTTGGCGAAGAATTATCTACCATAAAATTAACTTCGTCAGAGGATGAATAACCCATTTTATCGAAGGCTTTCACTTTTACAGAATGGTTTCCGTCCATTAGAATGTCTTCATAATATTCTTCATCTCCAATGCTATACCAGTTCTTATCATCAATTTTTATCTTGTAATGATCTATACCTGAAAATTGATCATAGCCATCCCAGGTAAGATTTACTAAGTTGGTACTCACTAATTCATCTTTAGAAGGTGAGGTTATGTTAATATCTGGTTTCGATAGATCTACGTTAAACTTTCTTTTATCGCTTATCTTTTTGTTATCCGCTATATCTATCCCTTTAACTCTCACATAATGTGATCCTTCACTGAGTTCAGTATATGAATAACTCGTTTGCTTGTCAGCACCTATATAATCTCCACCGTCTCTCATTATTTCATAGTGGTCTAATCTAGGTTCATCACAGTTCCAATTTATAGTTATATTGCTTTTACTGAACCATTGGTTTTGATCAGGTGAATTTATTACTGGTTTGGGAACTTTTGTATCGACTGTAAAATTAGTAAAATCTTTAGAAGATAAATAATCTAGGTTACAGGCTTCTACTTCTACTGTATGATTTCCATCAGACACACTATCGAATGTATATGAGGTTTTGTCAAAGAAAACAAGATAATCCCGATCATCTAATTTTACTCTATAGTATTTTATGCCGTTTTGATCACTTCCTGTCCAAGAAATTTTAATTGCCTCATCAGGGATTATCGATCCTTCTTGGGGAGAATCGATATTTATTGAAGGAGGGATAGATTCTACAACTTCAATATCTATGGTGTCTTTGCTTTTATGTCCATTCAATGATTCATTAACCCACAACGTAGCTGTATAGTTACCAGTAGAAGAATACTGATGGGTTGGATTTTGAACATCACTTGTTGTTCCATCCCCAAAGTTCCAAGCAAAATTGACTGAAGCTGGTCCTGTTCCGCTGGAACTAGACGGATTAAATTGAATATCATATCCTGGAATCACTTTAAGGGGTGAAGCATCAGCTTGAGCTGAAGGAGGTGTTCCATCTACTATTATTTCATTTGTAACTGTAGTTTCAATATTTTCAAACTCACCCTCTCCTTCTATTGTGTAATCATATCTAGCTGTAACAGTTTGGGAATATATTCCCTCTTCCACATTATTAATTACAGTTTCAAACGGATATCTTGGATTATTATTGGTGATATCTGCTGATTTAGTGAAAGAATCTATTGTTACATTTATCTCTTTCATATCAAATGTTAAAAGTTTAGGATAATCTCGAGGATTATAACAATAAAATCCTGTTATTTCTATATCACCTGATTTTTGTAGAAGATCAGAATTGATAGATATTTCGCCGATGGGTTCACCATATGAAATCGAATCATTTTCATCTTTTTCTTTAGGAAGAGATTCAGAGAGACCATAAGTACAGTTGGAAACTATCAATATGATGAAAATAAAAGTGAAAATCTTATAGTGAAAATTAGATAGATTCATAAAAATCACTTCTAGCAATTGATACTCCATGTCAGAAAGGGACAATTGTTAATGCTTTTTCTGTTGATTATGATTCTAATACAATTTTTTAGTTTTTTAAATATGTTACCTGTTTTACCTTCCATACCTAATCACGCATTTTCTCAACTAATTTAGATATATATAATTTAGGTTTAGATAAAGACTATACAAAAAAATCTTTATTTCTATAATTCAATATGTGACTCGATGAATGTCACCGCTAATGTCATTCCTGCACTGATATTGACATTGTTAGCAGGTTTATCTACAGGTATAGGAAGTCTTATCGCGTATTTTATCAGGGAACCTAAGAAATCGTATCTTTCATTTTCATTAGGTTTTTCAGCCGGTGTAATGGTTTACATATCTTTCATGGAACTGTTAGCGGGTTCGATAGAAGAGATAGGTGAGTTATGGGGTATTGGGACGTTTTTCCTTGGAATATTGTTGATTGCAGTTATAGACCTTGCAATACCAGAGGTTGAAAATCCACATGAATATAGAGATCCTATCAAGGATGATGAAAAAGTGAATCCAGCACTCATGAGGACCGGGACTTTGATGGCCTTAGCTATCGCGATCCATAATTTCCCTGAAGGGTTAGCAACATTCAGTATAGCTCTAAGTGATATCAGTTTGGGAAGTGTCATTGCAATTGCCATAGCTATTCATAACATACCCGAAGGGATATCTGTTTCTGTACCTTTCTTTTATGCAACTGGTGATAGGAAGAAAGCCTTCCTATATTCTTTTTTATCAGGTACAGCTGAGCCTATTGGTGCGATCATAGGTTTCCTTATATTATCCCCCTTCTTGAACGAACTATTATTATCATCTCTGCTAGCTTTTGTCGGAGGAATAATGGTTTATATATCTCTAGACGAACTACTTCCTCTAGCCCATGATTATGGTAGAAATCATATCGTGATTTCAGGTATAATCCTAGGTATGTTTATTATGGCAATTAGCTTATCTTTTTTATAATCTAAAATCTTGCAATCATTTAAATTTATAATATGGGTTATTTTATATATGTTAATAATTACACCTATTAATAATTTATTTATTTTATTAAATAAGACATGTGTTCAAATAAAGTCATACGATTGTTCATTTAATCTAAATCATTAAAATATTCTAACAAACTAATTAAAAAAACATCTCTAAACCCCTTCTATTTTTATGTGGTGATAGACATACTAATAAATATTGTCGAAAAAACGCCAATTTTTTATTATTCATAACGAAGTATTTTATTTAATTTTTATTTACTAAAGATAATACAAAAAAATCGAAATTTCGGGTTATCAAAATTGATAAATCGGATTAACCTTTAAATTTAAACATCTACGTCATAAGTATAGATAACATGTCAAGGAAAAATGATGATGATTCTTCGGTTTTAGAGATGAAGAAATTCTTAGGGGTCGGGTGGGAACCTGTTTCCGTAAGGATGAAGAGAAATAAAAAGGGTCCTAACTTCCTCGAGCAAACGATAACCCTGTCATTAGTAAGGAGAAAACAAGCTGTAGAGGGCGAAGAGAAGTTTACGAAAGATACCAATCTCCTTATCAGATTTTTGATGGGAGATTCACAGGATAATGAACAATAAACACAATTTCTCATCTTTAAACATTCTCTATTCTTTAATAATAGTTTAATTAACTTCTGAAAGTTTTTTTAGGCGTGTCCATTATTGTCAAGATGGTCTAATTTTTTGTTGATATCTTCTTGTGCTTCTTCTATACACTGGTTTGTATCTATTAGATGCCAGTTATCTACAAGCTTTAATGCCTTTTGCCTTACCTCTTTCAATGAATCTAGATTTTCAAACATCTCTTTGTTCCTTCTTCCATTGATCCTTTTATAAGATTCTTCAGGATCCACATCTAAAAAGAACATATAATCAGTCGTAGGAAGTATCGTATAAAAGACATGATAAAGAGGTTTAGCCATCGGGTATGGAAGATACGCCACACCTCCCAGATATCTAACAAATATTAGAGTATCAGTTTCGTTATAATAACTTTTCAGTGAGTTTAAAACATCCATTGCATAATACAGTCCAGCTCTTACTTTTTGCTTATTCCCTCTTTTAAAAAGTGCATTCTTAGCATTTTTACCATAGAAGTTATCGATAGACGGATGGGACCTGATTATTACCTTTTCACCTTTAGATTCGTACCTCTCTTTGATTAATTTGGCATGGGTGTCTTTACCCGCTGCATCCAGTCCATCAATAACGATGAATCTCATTATAATATAAAGATATAAAAGAACCTCTAATAAAACCTTATGGACTCTATTCTGTGTAAAGGCGAGTTCCAAATACAATACTGAACTGAATTATTGGTATGGTTCCAATGAACTCAAGTATTGCTAATCCCAGGTCTAGATTTGTAGTGTATATTATCGCTGCTAATAAAGCTGATAATCCAACACTTGACCATATGAATGCACTCCAGAGATATTCCATCTCTATGAACTGGTCCACTCCAAATATGGTTAAACCAACCAATGATAATGAGAAAAATAAGATCGATATCGGATAATGAGGGGCAGTGCCTGACGGAAAGATGCCAATGAGTAATAAACAGACCATACCTGCTCCATAACCTCCAACGCCAACATAACCTATATTGCTATCTGCAAATTGAATGATCGCCAGTGTGAATAAAATACCCAAAATACTAGATATCATCAGACCGAAATTGAATATGTTATTGTAGCTAGTATCAACAGCACCTAGATAACTCAATTCATTACTTGCCCAGCTAAAATCTGGATGGACTAGGATCGAGATAAAAATAATGACATATGCAGCTATTGGGGAGGCAATACCACATATTCCTCCAATTTCGTCGGGAACTATATCATCTATATACATCTACTTCACCGTTGATCAAAAGACCCTATATTGATTATATAATAACAATCATGGATAAAAACTTTTTTAAAAACCTTGATTTTAAAAAAGAAGGATAAAATAATATTCTGGATGGATCTTAATATCAATGAGAAAATGAATATAAACTTTAAAAAATATAGATTAAACCAACGTAAGAAAAGGCTGTAGATAGGGATACTGCAATATTATCTAAGCCTTTAGGTGCAGTTCCTTCCACTACAGTAGCAATTAAAGCTGTGATAGGAATAATAATGATGTCCATAGTTCCGAATTTACTGTAATAAGCGAGTGCAACCATTATTGTTATAGATGTGAAAACAAACATAGAAAAAGAACCTTCTAAACTTTTGTCATCACCAAATATATTATATCTCTTTTTACCGTACTTTACCCCTACCAGTGATGCGAATCCGTCTCCGTAAGACATCGCTGCGATCCCAACTGCAATTATCACTGGATTTTCAAAGAACAGTAAGGCCAGTATAGTCCATGATATTGCATAATATACTAGTCCTAGCCTATGACCCTTAGAAGAAGTTTTACTAACAGTTTTGAAAGGTGAATAAGGGCTTATCAGAAATGTTATCACGATAAATGGGGCAGCAGCTAGACCAGCCATGGCCCACCTTGTTTCAAATAATGGTAATATAAATAGTATGTTACCTACACCCAGGTGCAGTATTTTCCTGTTTAGAAGTTCGTTTTTGGGCAGTATTTTTTCAGTTAATAGTAGTAACAATGTAACGTATAGATAAACGGCCAGAAGACCTAATATATCTCCAGATAACATCTAAATCTTTATCACTTATCTATATATAAGATTAAGCATTAATTAAGATTTAGTTAGGATGATAGGAATGGATTTTAAAGATGCATTATTGTCTGTATACAAGTCCAGGCCATGCCAGGTAATCCCCAATGCGTTCTGGAAGACTGAGCGTTTGATAGATAGCTTGGAATCTGATTTTACGAAGGATGGGAAGGTTATGGAGCTTTGGTTGGGAGATAAGACTAATCTTCATATATATTGGTCCAGAGATCGTAATGAATTAGATTTGGAAGATGATTATCTGAGAAATCTAAAATTTGCTTTGATACATCAAGATTACATCAATAGAATTTTATTGGAAGATTTTTCGGAGGTTCAGAGATATTTTAGGATCTACAGGGATATGACAGAAATACCTAAAATTCAAATGCCAGAGGGATTCAAAATAATGGATGTAGATGCAGAAAATGAAGCTGATAAAGTCTCTAAATTGATCTACAGGTGTTATGATAATATAAAGCCAGGTGAAGAGGAAGTTCTATCCTGGACTGATCATCTGGTTTTTGATGAGAATCTTTGGGTATGGATAAGAGATATGAAGGAAGAACAATATGCAGGACTTGGAATTGCAGAAATTGATAAAACAGTACCTGAAGCATCTCTGGAGTGGATTCAAGTTGCTCCAGAATACCATGGAAAAGGCCTTGGTAAGTTGATTGTGTATGAGCTATTAGATAGGGTTAATGAAAGGGTTGAATTTGTAACGGTAAGTGGTGAGTTCGATTCTGAAAATAACCCTAAAGGGTTCTACGAAAGCTGCGGTTTTGTAGGAAATGATATATGGTATGTTTTACGGTAAGAAAGTACATATCTCAATTATTATACTATTACTAATAATAAATCAACAAGAACAATATGATTGTTTTCAACAAAAGTTTATAAATATTTAGTTATAATACAAAGTCAATAAATTAAAACTTTCATATAATAATTTTATATTATTGACCATATAGTCAATTTTACCGGTTGTGCATAAAAAGTGAAAATACATTAAGGTGTATTCATATGAAATAATTACGATGTTTAAAGAAGGAATAACACCAATAAATAAACAATTTAATTAGAGAATAGGACTTTAAATTTAGAAAAATAACCTTGTCCAAAGGGTATTGTATATTATATGCATAATCAAAAAGGATTATCAAAAATGATATATCGAAATAATTCTTTTTCATTAATTTTCTAATATATGTATAAAAAAGATTTTGCATTATATATTTAGTGTATTTATGTATATATTTTATTTTATTATATTCATCACAAGTTATTATTAATTTAATATACTTTTCTTATATTAATGAAAAAATACTGTTAATTAAAAAGAACATAGTCAATTTTTGTAGTTTAAAAAGTATCTATTGTATGCATAACAAAATAAATTAACGAGAACTAAATTTAAGGAAAATAATGCAAAGAAAGAAAGATATGTTGGTCATTTTTGACCTAGACGGGACCATTTTTAGAACTAAGGAGACGATTTTCCCCGCAGTTGAAGAATTATTAATCGAAATAGGGCACGATGATGATGTCGAGGAATTGATTAAATCTCTCATCGGTGAAAAAACTTCAGTTTTCTGTGAACGTATTAAACCAGATAATATTAGTATGGATGAATTCATGGACAAGCTCTGGATAAAGGAAAAAGAGTACATAGATAAAAATGGAGAACTTTATAAAGGTATTAAAGAAGTGCTAGAAGAGTTGGAGAACAGTGAATATGAGATGATCTTGTGTAGTAACGGGAACAGAGATTATATTGAATATGTTTTGGATCGATTTGATATCAAAGGATATTTTTCACAAATCCTCAGTGGGTCTGAATATAATGATAAAAGTGACGCTGTAGGGTATATACTCAAAGATTATGAAGCAGAAAAAGGTATTTTGATAGGAGATAGAGATCTAGATAGAAAAGCTGCAGAAGACAATGATTTGATCTTTATAGGAGCTCTTTATGGTTACGGAAAGAACGAAATTGAGGATGAATATTTCGCTGTAGAAGAGCCTAAAGAGATTTTAGGATATGTAAATCGTCTCAATATCTTTAGCGAGATAGAAGATGATTTTAAAGAGCTTAGAGAGGAAAAAATTAAGGTCATAGGAGTAAATGGAATCGATAATTCAGGTAAAACGACCTTCACAAACCAGTTATCTCATTATCTAAAAAGTAGAGGATATGGTACAGAGGTCGTTTCTATCGATGATTTTCATAATCCTAAAGAAGTCAGGAGAAATGGTGAAAATCCCCTCGAAGCTTACTATAATAATGCCTTTGATTATGAGAAGATGATAGATAAAATACTAGAACCTATCTCCAAAAATGACGAAGTACATAAATTATTAAAATTATTAAATATTAACACAGACATTTACGATATAGAAAAACAAGTCGACATAAATAAAAATGATGTAGTTATTATTGAGGGAGTATTATTATTTAGACCCCCCTTAGAAAGGTACATAGATTACAAAATATATTTAGATATAGATTATGATGAAGGAATAAAAAGAGCGAAAAAAAGAGATAAAAACAGATTTGAGAATGAGGTAGTTAAAAGGTATAAGAAAAAGTATATCCCTATACAAAAAAGATACATAGAAGAGAATAATCCTAAAATTAAGAGCGATATAACAATAGATAATAACGATTTCGAAAGACCTAAAATAAGTCAGAGGTAAATATTATGTTTGGATCAAGCGGATATGATAAATCAGCAGATCTTTATGATCTATTTGATAATAAAAAAAATATAGAGTTCTTTAAAGAGTACTCAAAAGAAGTCGATAAAGTTTTAGATGTAGGTGCTGGAACGGGCAGGATAGCTATTCCAATAGCGGAAGAAGGGAAGGAAGTATACTGTATAGAACCCTCACGAGCTATGTTGGACCAGTTCAAAGTGAAGATTGACGAAAAAACTGACTTATATCCCAAATTAAATTTAATAGAAGATAATGCAAAAAACTTCAGTATAGATGATGAATTTTCTTTGATAATAATGTCAGGTGTATTTGACCATCTGATCAAAAATGAGTGCAGGATATGTACTTTATTGAATCTGAATAAACATCTGGTAAATGGAGGAAATTTAGTCTTTGATGTTGGTTTAGGTTATATGGAAGAGAACAACTCTTTTAGATTGGTGGATTCGATAAAGAAAGAAGAAAAAGAGTATAAGAGATTCATAAAGAGAGAAAAGCTCGGTGAAAATAAACTTTCACTCACTTTAAAATACGAGATATATGAACAAGATGAGTTGATCAATACTGTTGAACAGATATCAGAAATAGGTATAATAGATAAAGATAAATTGCATAAATTATTAAAGGAAACTGGTTTCAAAGTTAAGAAAGAGTTTGGAGATTATAAATTCAAACCGTATCAGGAAAGAGATTCAGTTTGTGTTATAGAGGCTGTTAAGAAAGAATAAGTTAAATAATAAAACTTAGTTTTTACTTTATGGAAATCAATTTAAGGAAATCTTTCTATCCATCCGTATGTTATCACGGATTAAAAAAATTAGGTTTTACTGGAGAAAAACCAGAAAATGAATATGCTGAAAGGTCTAAGGAATTATCTGAGCTGGGTGAGGATTTTTCATTCTCTGCACCTGTGGCGGGAGGTCCACTTTTTACATTCATCTACCAGATACCTGGATGTATTGAACCTCAGAACCCAGAAGAATATAACCAGATAATGAAAGATGTTAAAGTTTTGATTGAAGAGAAGGATATCAGAATATTTAAAGAAAATTGGCCTGACGATACAGTTTATTGGGAAAGATGGTATACGGAATGCTTGAATAATTACATGTATAAAGGGATAAAAGGTAAGGAAGAAACTGTTTTAAAAATAATCGATGAATTTACAGAATTTTTAATAGAGATATGGAATGATTACGAAAGATTATATGATGGAAAATTTCAGAATTACCCCTTTGAAGAGCTACAGGAAAATGTAGACAATTTAGAGATAGAAGAGATATGGGAAAATGAGTTGAACTTGAACTACAATTATGACAAGTTTGAATTGGTCATCTGTCCTGAAAGTAAATCAACTGCTAGCAGTTTAGGGCCTGAAAAAGTGATCTTCAGTTCTAAATATCCCTGGGAAACTATGAAGAATTCTGTTATACATGAGGTTGGAGTTCGTTTCTTTGACTTATATGAACTATGTAAAGATGATAGAACACATGAGTATATGTTTGAAGATTATGTTAGTATTCTAAGACTCATAGAAACAGAGGTGTGTTATAGAAAAAAGAGGATTATGCCTAAAGTTAAGGAAGACCCTTTTGTTACAGGTATGAAATTGGAAGACCTTATACAGTGGAGGGCTAGAAGAGAATTTGGGGGAAATATGATCGGGACCATGAAGGAATTTTACGAAGATGCTAAAGAGGCTGAACTTCTATAGAAAATAATAAATCATTTTGATGGAAAAGAAATAATAACTCTACAATTATGTCTGTTATGTGTAAAACATGACAGATGAAAATGATAAGCAGGTAGAGACGATCGCTGTACATGGTGGGAGAACGATCGATGAGGAAACAAAAGCCGTTAATCCACCAATAACGATGTCAACTACATTTGAAAGAAGGGAAGATGGTGAGTATCCACAAGGATATATTTACACAAGAGATAACAATCCCAACAGAGAGTCTTTAGAAGGATGTATTAATGAATTGGAGGGAGGAGAAGGTTGTGCTGCTTTTTCATCAGGAACATCAGCTGCGATGGCTGTATTTCAATCGTTATCAACAGGAGATCATATTTTGGCACCAGATGATGTTTATCACGGTACGGAACATCAATTGGATTCTATAATGAATAGATGGGACATAGATACATCTTATGTGGATATGACTGACAAAGGAGCTGTAGAAGAAGAGATAAGAGAAGATACTGAATTATTTTGGATAGAAACACCTTCAAATCCCTTATTGAAAATTACAGACATCAAAGAGATCTCAAGCTTAGCACACGAATTTGGTTGCACCGTAGTCGTAGACAATACTTGGTCCACTCCAGTTGTCCAAAAACCATTTGATTTTGGAGCTGATTTGGTTATTTACTCAACCACAAAATATTTTGGAGGGCACAGTGATGCTATGGGTGGTGCTGCTGTAACTAAGAAGAAAGATGAATTTTTTAAGAGTATAAGAGAACTTCAGAAGCATGCAGGAGCTTCACCGTCACCGTTCGACTGCTGGCTTATAATGAGAGGCATCAGAACACTGCCATTAAGGATGAAAGCACACTCTGAGAATGCTATGAAAGTGGCCCATTATCTAGAAGATGATCCAAAAGTAACTGATGTATATTATCCTGGTTTAAAGGACCATCCAGACCACCAGATAGCAAAAAAACAGATGTCAGGTTACAGTGGGATGCTGTCCTTCCAAGTTGAAGGAGGAAAAGAAAAAGCCTTTGAGGTGGCTGCTAATGTTGATATATTCACTAGAGCTACTAGTTTAGGGAGTGTAGAAAGTCTTATAGAACACAGAGCTTCGATCGAAGGTGAAGATACTGAAACTCCAGAAGATTTATTGAGATTATCTGTTGGTATTGAAAATGCAAAAGACTTGATCCAAGATTTAGAGCAAGCCATCGAAAAGTCTTATAAAAACTGATGATATAAAAAGATTGGAAAATGGAGAGATTTTATGTCCTGGATAGAAGAGATCGATGATGAAAATGCGGACCCAAAACTAAAAAAAGTATATGAGAAGATAAAAGGTGATCGAGGTAAGTTGTCTAATATAATGAAAGTCCACAGTCTCATGCCTGCTGCCATGAATGATCATATGAATCTTTATATGTCTATAATGTTTGAAGAAAACAACTTAGGTAGGGAGATGTGTGAATTGATCGGTGTAATCGTTTCTGAAGAGAATGGCTGTGATTATTGCGTCAATCATCATGCTGAAGCATTGAATCATTACTGGAAAGATGAACAAAGAATAGAAAGGTTGAAAAGAGATCATTCCAAAGCTGATCTAGATAAAAAACAGTATGAGATGATTGATTATGTTAAAAAGCTCACAAACACTCCTGATAAGATCCAAGAAAGCGATGTAGAAGATCTAAGGGAAGTAGGTTTTTCAGATGAAAATATTCTGAACATTAATCTAGTAACAAGTTATTTCAATTTTGTCAATAGGATAGCACTTGGCCTCGGGGTTGAGTTTTCAAAAAAAGAGATGAAAGGTTATGAATATTAGAGGTGAAAAAAATGTCAATGATATTTGAAATCATCATAATACTACTTTCTGCTGTAATCGGTTTCGTGCTGATCATTAGGACATGGCTTGGTTATAGATATCAGAAAGAACTATGGTCGATTTTTAATAAGGTAGCAGAAAAATTTGGATTAAAAGTTAGGCATTCTACAACTATTCTTTCTAACTATCCTGATATCTATGGAACTATAGATGATAGGAAAGTGTATCTTCATCCTGCTAAAAGGAAAAGAGGACGTAAATCTAGTCCTGCTAAAACGGTTTTTGGGGTAGAGCATGGAATACGTGTTGAAGAACCTATTATAATCACAAAGCCAAGTACAGAGACCAGAAAAGAGGACCTTATGGAGTTAGAAGTTGATAAGATCAGCAAATATAAACTTAAGATCAAAGGCGAAAGCAAGCTGGATGAAAATCGGTTAAAAGATATGGTTGATAACACAGTTGCCAGAAAGATTAACAGTATTATCGAAGAAAGCGGTGATAATTTCAGGGCTCTCATAATAGAACCAGGATTGCTGATGTTCAGCACCTTTGGCTTTGAACAGGATGAGTCTGTTATAAATGGATATATCGAAGGATTATATGAAATAGCTTTGAAGATGGAAGATAATTTGGGTGAAGTAGAGGATGTTTACAACGAAAGATTCTATCAATTGGATGAAACCAATTACGCTTTACCTCTTAAATACGTGATAGATATCACCTTGGCTTTACTTGGTATCTACATAATCTTCAGTTCTTTAGGTGAAATGTCTTTCATATACATAAATGTAGGAATCGTCATATTGGCTGTAGCTGCAGTTATGCTTTTCACTTTGACATCGCTGGTTATGATAGGTCGAGAGTGATAATATGGATGGTATTAAAATATACCAAGTGGATGCATTTACAGAGGAAACATTTGGTGGAAACCCTGCAGCCGTTTGTCTTATCGATGAAAAGTTGGAGAAAGAAGAAATGAGAGCTATCGCTGAAGAGATGAATTTATCTGAAACAGCTTTTGTTAGACCTTTAAGGGATGGTTGTTTTGAAGGATCTGAAAAATTTTCTCTGAGATGGTTCACTCCTGAAGTAGAAGTTCCGTTATGCGGCCATGCTACTTTGGCTACATCATGGGTATTGTTCGAGGAAGTAGGTAACGTAAATGATTCAATAACCTACAGTACAAAAAGTGGTAATCTAAGTGCTGAGAAAAGAGAAGGTGTGGTTCTAGATTTTCCCACTAATAGGCCTCTTCATGAAGAACCTTCTCAGAAGATCCTAGATGGTTTAGGAGTAGTGAATTATGAAGACTCCTCATATTCAGAGAAGACGAATAAGTTATTGATCGCTCTTTCTTCAGAGGAGGAAGTAAAGAACATAAGTCCTGATTTTTCTAAATTGAGATCGATAGTTACTGATATCAGAGGGATAATAGTAACAGCGAAAGGAGAGGATGAATATGATTTTATATCCCGGTATTTTGCTCCATGGGTAGGTATAGATGAAGACCCTGTTACAGGTTCTGCTCATACAGTTCTTGGGCCTTACTGGTCCGATTTATTAGGTAAAAAGGAGATGAAAGCTTATCAAGCTTCAGATAGAGGTGGAAAGTTGACCATTAGATTTAAGGGGGATAGGACAGAACTGGAAGGTGAAGCAGTGACTGTCTTAAAAGGGAATCTGTTTATATGATCGAATAGATAAGTGTTGATGAAAGTATTTGGGATTCTTGTTGGCAAGTGCAGTGATGAAAAGGATACAGATAGGATCTGTGATCTGTTCGATGACTGCCCTTACAATATTTTAAATAAAGCTGAAAATGAATTTTTAACACTGATATTCTATATCCATGAGGACCACGCATGGTGGTTGGAAGAGATAAAGAAAGATCCTAAAAGTACTCTAGGATTAGAAAAGGCCGATGTTTTCTTCTCCGATGAGTTCGATAGTTATATAGATATAGATCTTCAAAAAGGTTTGGAGAAAACCCCTTGTGGAACTGATTGTCAAAAGTGTGAATTTTATCCTGATGAATGTACTGGTTGTCCCTCTACAGTTTATTACATGGGAGAATAAACGAAATCAACAAATAGTTAATATATTATTTAATGACAATCTAGGTGATCGATATCAACTATAATAAATATCAACGAAAGGAGATATCTGAAATCGGCATGGGTTGTTATGCACTTGGAGGAGCTTATGGATCAGTGGATGAAAGGAAATATAAGAAGGTTTTAGAACATGCTTATGATCTTGGTGTAAATCTTTTTGATACTGCAGATACTTATGGGCCGAAAGCTGAAGAAGTATTAGGTGAAGCTGTTAATCCTTTTAGAGAGGATATCAACATATCAACAAAAGTAGGCATCAAGGAAGGTTATAAAGCTGACATGTCCTACGATAGAGTGATGTCTGCATGTGATGAAAGTCTCGAAAGACTAGATACTAGTTATGTTGATTTTTATTTCGTGCATTTTGATGATCCCGAAACTCCAGTTGAAAGAACTATCGGTGCTTTAAAGGATCTGAAGATGGATGGAAAGATCGATAATTACGGTATCAGCCACCTTCCTATAGAGAGGATAAAAGAGTATATTCGAAAAGGTGATGTTACAGTTTCGATGTTGGAACTCAGTGCAGTCTCTCGAGAAGCAAAGAAGGAACTTTTGCCATATTATAGGGGGCAGGATATAGGTGCATTTGCCTTCAGTGTCACAGGAAGGGGAATATTGACAGGTAAATTTGAAGAGAAACCTAAATTTGATCAGGGAGATATAAGAAATATGGATCCGCTATTCAAGCACGCCAGGTTTGAATCTTCTCTTAGGATAACTGAGAAGATGAAAGAGATAGGAGAAAAGTATGAAAAATCATCCGTTCAGGTGGCTATCAATTGGGTGATAAATCAAGAAGGTATTGTAAGTGCTTTGACTGGTCCATCCAAGATAGATCATTTAGAAGAAAATGTTGGAGCAAGTGGATGGGATCTTTATAAGGAAGACATTGATGAGCTAGATTCTTTTTTAGAAAAAGAGGAAGAAAAGCTCAAAAAGACAGAACCCGAGATTGTAAAGAAGATATTAACTCAAGAATTGCCTGATCATAAAGGAACTGCTTTCAATGATCTGGTTTATGCAATGGAGACTTCTATAAATCATGACATGGTCAGTGAAAAAGAGATAATGCCTTTGTTCCAAAGGATTATGACTCTACGTAAATCTGAGAAAGGTTTGACAGAAAAAGGTCTAAAACAGTTACAAACGGAAATAAAGAAAACGGTATTCTAGTGATTGTTCCTTTCCCACATCCCCAAAATCCTCCTATAACTCCATAGACTGTTTATTTCAGATACAACTATAACTTTTTCATAAATGTCGATGAGGTTGAATGAATTTCCGTACACACTTCTCTGATATACACTGCTTATAGAATTTGCATTGACTGTAACAGTGTCTCCGATTTTAGCAGCGAATGGGTGTGATGAGGTACCTGTTAAAACAAGATCAACACCCTCATCAACCACGCCTCTAAGTAAATCACCACTATCTTCTAGAAGTCCTTTTTCTCTAGCATGAGGGATGGGTAAAACATTGTGATGAAGAAAGATGCATTTGAAAGCTTCATCTCTGACCCTTAACTTTTGAAATAAAGCTTCTCTTTCTGTTGTACCTATAATCCCGATCGGTGAATCGTATTGGGCCGAATTTATCCCTTGAAGAAGGATATTATCGTCTGTATAGTTCTGATCCATATCCCCAAAATATTCTGAGAACAGGTTGTACCCCAGATAATTTATATCTCTTCCTGCAGGCGTATAGATTATAGGGGCTTCAAATTTTGACATGTATCTATCAGCTAGATCGTAGTCTTTAGTAATACCTTCTTCAACTATACCTCCACAGTGTACTATTACATCTACATCTAATGAGTTTATCTTATTAAGTGCATTAAAAAAATGTGTGTATCTAAATTTAGTTGAAGAAGATATGAACGAATTAGACATATGAGCTATACTGAAAACTTTATCTCCAAAATCGTAGAAAACACGTTTTTCTTTTCTTGGAAAATTGTTTGTTTTGGTTGATTTTCCTATACGTTTCGTTTTAACTATCAAATCGTCCTCGTCTATCTCTATGGCATTATAAGAATTTACATCACCATATCTTGTTTTCCTGCCGGAGACCGTTCCAGCATTGACGAAAACGGTGTTCTCGATTCTGTAAACATTCGGATAGTGTCTATGTCCAGATATAACTAAGTCAACATCAGATTTTAGAAATAGATCTAAAAGGTCACCTGCGTTTGAAAGAACGTTTCTTTCTCTTCCTGCCATTGGTATTGGTATAGTGTGGTGATGTAAAACTACTATTTTGATAGCCTTATCAGTATGTTCACCTAGAGCGTTCTTTATCATGTCATATTTGACCATTCCAACTCTGCCTACATTGCTGTCATGTATCGCACTGTCCACATAGATAATTACTGCATTTACTACCTCTTCAACCCCGCTTGGAGGTCCGATATAATCTTGGTAAAGAGATATGCCTCCACTCCTTTTGTCGTGATTACCAGGTATTATCACATAAGGGATATCGATCCTTTTTAGAAATTTTTGAGCTTTTCTATAATAGTCTAACTTACCATCCTGCGTAACGTCACCTGAATGTATTAGTAAGTCGTAATCTTCCTCATCTAATTCTTTGAAAACAGTTTCTAAGGAATCTTTATTGAAGTATTTCCCACTTCCGATATGGGTATCTGAAATGTGTAATATCTTCATCTCACTCCCTCGAAATATAGGTCTCTAATTTTTGCTTTTGTATATCAATAAGATCTCCAAATGTAAGTATTCCAACTATCTCATCGTGTTCTTCTATAAGCATGTGTTTTATGTTTTTTTCAGCCATAAGTTCAAGCACTTCTTTAACAGTCATCCCGATATCAGAAGTTATAAGTTCAGTAGTCATGATTTTTTTTACAGGTATATCCGGTGATAGTCCTTCTGCAACTACCTTCTTTTTGATGTCTCCGTCTGTGAAGAATCCAATTATTTCATCATCCTCTACAACTGTTAGTGAACTGACATTGAATTCCACCATCTTTTTTGCAGCTTCCTGTACAGAGGTCCCGGGTTTAACTCCAATGACTCTTTTTGTGACGAATGTTCTAATAGGATGGTCAATATCGTAAAATTTAGGGGCTGTTTTTTCCATCTTTAAACCTCCGATTCTAAGTTGCTGATCACGTCTTCCATGATATTTCTAATTGTCGATTCTAAGTCTTTGTTTTTAATTACCCTAGCATCGTGTTCTTTAGCTTGTTGGATAGTGTACTCCTGGATTTTTCTGATTTTATTTATTCTTTCTATGTATCTAGATGGGTCCCTATGACTGCCTTCCGCCCTTGTCTTGAATCTTTCGATATGTTCGTCCAAATTAGGTACTTCTAGTACATATTGAAAAATATAGCAGCATTCTTTTTTTGTAAGGTCTAGATACCCTGGAACTACGTGAACACCGTTAATGATAGTATTGAGGCCTTCTTTGATACCTCTGTCTATAACAGCATTTATCCCTACATTTACAAGACTTACCTGTTGATCAAACCCGTGTATCAGTTTATTGCTTATAAAAGGAGCTTTCACAGTCTTATCGGTCATGAACGTTGATTCATGTAAAGGGGGAAACAGCTCATAAGACAGCATTGTTCTCATAATCTCTCTAACAGTATCCCCACCTACAATACGGTTTATCCCTAAACGAAGGCCGAGTTCTGATGATAATGTAGATTTACCCACGCCTGGACCGCCACCGATTAGTATAAGTATAGGTCTCTCAAGGTATCGAATCTTTCTTGAAACCCGGTAATATTTTTCTTCATTTTTGTATCCTTTATTCAGAAGCTTTGTCTTTACTTTCTTTTTGATTTCTTTTGATGGAATCTCTTTTCTTCCACTTTCTTCGATCTCTTTGTTTATCTCTTTAACGATCTCATATCTTTCATCAAGTGTTAAACCAGTTATAGTGAGTGATCTAGCTAAAATTCCTTTTGAAAATGGAAATTTTGTATCTTCTTTAGTGACATATATCATAGCTCAGCCCTCCTTTCTCTAGCTTTATTACATACATCTAATATCGATCTATCTAGATCATCGATGTTTCCTCCAACCAGTACAGATTTATTATGCATGAAAATTATATCTACTCCCTTTTGTTTAGCACTCATACCAGCAACATCTATCGATGCAGCTTTTATTTCTGTAAGTAAAATATCAGCTTTGTCTAGTCCCTCCTTGAGCTCTTTTCTCAGCTTTGGTCTGTTAGATAATTTATTCGATATACCGACAACCTCACAATCATGATTTTCCTTCAAGTATTTCTTGATCGTTGGCAATATCTTCTCTGGTGCAGTTGTGGCTACAAAGACTTTCTTGTTAGATATATCTTGCAAAGGTTCTGGTCTGAAAATTGTGAGGGCTATATCTAAATTGGGTTTTAGTTTCTTGATACCTTTTTCTATATTTTTGATCTTTTTATCCGAAGCCATGGGTTCTTCACACATGGTTACTATTGCTAGATCAGAACTCATTATCCTGTACTGTCCGAAGTATTCTAAAATATTGGATAACGGTTGAGCAGCACCTATCAGTACTATTCTTGCATCAGTTTTGATCGGTGGAAATGTTGAACCTGACCCTTCCATTATCACGAAAGATTGTGGTAACTCATTTGTTTTTTGTGCACCCTCGATGACATTAGATGAGAATGGATTACCTGCCATACCTCCACCGCACCTTCTGCAACCTACTGTTGGGACCTGTGCCAGAAGTGCATCCTCCCAGTAATCCGATGCAGCATGCCCTCCTTTTTCAGCAACTTGCAATAAAGTATCTGCACTCATATCCATCTTTGTTGGGTCGATATAATCTGCTTCTGGTGGCCCTCCTCTACCCATACATACGATTACTGGATCGAATTCTTTCTTTTTAATAGTCCTTGCGACCGTAACACTTACTCCAGTTTTTCCGATTCTCTTACCTGTACCTATGATGGATATGCTTGGTTTTT